>JAGREA010000429.1 GCA_020446745.1 Rhodobacterales bacterium
GGCGCCGCCGGTGACGGACAGCAGGTGGCCCAGCAGCCGCGCCGTTTCGGCCGAACCGGTCACCCCCGTCACGCCCAGGTACAGGGCCTGGGGGCGGGCCCGGGCCAGCAGTTCGATATCGTTGATCACCTCGCACTGGACCGCGCGGGCCCGGGCCACCACCGGATGGGGTGCCTCGGCCCCGTGGGGCACGGCGGTGGACACCACCAGGGTGACGGGTTCCGACCAGTTGGCGGTGGCCAGGTCGTGGATGGGCACGCCGGCGGCCTCGGCGGCGGCGCGGCGGGCCGGGTCGTCGTCCCAGCCCCACACGGTGGCCTCGCCCACCACCAGGGCCCGGCCGGCGGCGATGCCGGCGGCGTCCAGGCCCAGAACGGCCACCGTCCAGCCGGCGAAGGGGTACAGGGGAATCATGGGAAAAAGCGAACGGTCCGAAGGGGTTAAGGTCTGACAGAGTCTGGCATTCGCGAACGATTTGCAACACAATAGAGGCCGTGGAACCGCACCTTTTCCCCGCCTGGCCCCGTCGCGGCGCCCCCCGGCGCCGAGGCTGGGGATGTGCCCTGGTCCTGGTGGTGCTGATCCTGCTGGCCCCGGCCGCCCGGGCCGACATGGCCGGCCACGGCGGGCCCGTGCGGGCCATCGCCGTGTCGCCCGACGGCGCCCGGGTGCTGACCGGCAGTTTCGACTATTCGGCCCGCCTGTGGGACTTCACGGACCAGGGCGAACTGGCGGTGCTGGAAGGCCACACGGGGCCCGTCAACGCCGTGGCCTTCCTGCCCGACGGGCAACGGGCCCTGACCGCCGGGGACGACCGCACCGTCCTCCTGTGGGACCTGTCGGGGCCCACCCCCAAACCTCTGCGCACCCTGACCGGCCACGAGCACAAGATCGTCGCCCTGGCCGTGTCGCCCGACGGCCGCACCGCCGCCACGGCCAGCTGGGACCGCACGGCCCGCCTGTGGGACCTGGAAACGGGCCGCCAGCTCCAGGTCTTGCAGCACCCCAGCCCGGTCAACGCCGTGGTGTTCGCCCGGGGCGGGCAATTGGTGGTGACCGGCGCCCACGACGGCCTGGTGCGGGCCTGGCGCACCGCCGACGGCCTGGCCCAGGGGGACATGGCGGGCCACGAGATGGGCATCACCCAACTGGCCGTGTCGGCCGACGGCCGGCGCGTGGCCTCGGCCTCCATCGACCGCACGCTGCGCCTGTGGGACCTGGATGACATGACCCAGGCCCTGGCCGTCACCCACCACGAAAGCCAGGTGTTCGCCATCACCTTCGCCCCCGATGGGCGCACGGCCCTGTCGACGGATTTCGACGGCTTCCTGGTGCAATGGTCCCTGGACGCCGGCAAGCCGGTGCGCATCATCCAGGCCCACGACCGCCTGGCCTGGGCCCTGGCCCTGACGCCCGACGGCCGCTTCGCCCTGACCGCCGGTTCCGACGGCACGGTGCGGGTGTGGCACCTGGAAACCGGCGACCGCATCGGCCCCGTCGCCCAGGCCGATACGGAACCCCAGCCCTGGCTGGACAGCACCCACCCCGGCGCGCGGCTGTACCGCAAGTGCGCCAAGTGCCATTCGTTGCGGGAAACGGGCACCAACCGGTCGGGCCCCCACTTCGTGAACCTGTTCGGCCGCCGGGCCGGCAGCGTGGATGGCTACCGCTATTCCCGGGCGCTGCGGGAATCGGGCGTGGTGTGGACGGCCGACACCCTGCGGGCCCTGTTTGCCCAGGGCCCCGACGCCTTCCTGCCGGGCACCAAGATGCCCCTGCAACGCATCACCGACCCCAAGCAGTTGGAGCAGTTGATCGACTACATGCGGGGGCTGACGGCCGGCGGGTGAAGGCGCCCCGTTTCCAGGCCGTAGCCCACGGCGGCCAGGGTCGTCAGGGCCCCCAGGGCGAAGGTGTAGGCCAGGGACAGGCTGAGCACCGGGGCGCCAAATCCCAGGATCACCCCCAGGAAAAGCCCTCCATTGAACAGCACGTACAGCGGCGCCAGAAAGGTGCCGCCCGCCCCGACCAGGACGCTCCAGGTGTTGGCGGAAAGACGCCAGGAGGTGGCGAAATGGGGCTTGTCGCCCATCACGGCGGCGGGGATCACGTAGACCAGCCGGGCGATGAGATAGCTGGAAAGACAGAGCCCGGCGACTTTCACGATCCAAACCTCGATTCCCCCCAGGTGCGCCAGGCGGATGATGAACGTGTCCAGACGGGTCAGGGCCTGAAACAGGCACAGGGTGCCATAGACCTTCCATTCCACGCGCGACAGGACGGGCCTGAAAATGCCCTCGAAATCCCCTTCCGGGTGAATCAGGAAGCGGGTCCAGGTGACCACGAAGCGGCTGATGAAATAGGCCAGTACCGGGAACAGGAGCAGCAGAATAGGGACGGTGCGGGTGCCATAGACGTCCATGCCGTTCATGATCGGCGCCGCCATGAGGGCCAGGAGCACCAGGACGGGCAGCCCCCGCGTCACAAAGGCCTTCGACAGCATGGCCCGGGCGGAAAGGACCGTCAGGTCTCGATAGGTGGGCGCGGGCATGGCGGTCCTTCGCGTGGCGGTGGCGCCACACGTTTTACTCGCTCAAGGGGATCATGTACAGCTTCCGGCGGTCAGCCGGCCCCGCCTTCCGGCTCCAGGTATTCGGCCAGCAGTTCCGTCAGGCTGAGCACCGGCAGGTCCATCTCGTATTCGTCGATGGCCTCTTCCAGCACGTTGCGGCAGTTGGCGCAGGCGGTGACCAGGGCGTCGACGCCGCCGGCCTCCTCCAACTGGCGCTTCTTCACCGCGAAGGCCTTGAACCGCAGTTCCTCGGCCCGGTGGTTGGAGCTGACGCCGCCGCCCCCGCCACAGCAGTAGTTGTTGATGCCCGCGTGGGCCGTGACCACCTGGTTGGCGGCCACGGCGGCCATCAGGTTGCGGGGTTCGGCCACCACGCCGCCCCGGCGCACGATCTGACAGGGGTCGTGGAAGGCCAGGCGGCGGGAATCCTTGCCGCCGATGCGCAGGCGCCCTTCCAGGCGCAGTTCCTCCAGCAGCTCCAGGATGTGGATCACCTCGAATTCGTAGTTCCGGCCCATCATGTTGGGGCCTTCCCACTTCAGGGCGCCGTAGGCGTGGCCGCATTCGGGGCTGATCAGGTACTTCACCTCCAGGGCCTCGGCGGCGTCCACCACCCGGCCCAGCAGGCTGGTGGCGATCTCCTTGGAACCGATCTGCACGCCCACGTTGGTGGCCTCGAAGGCGGCCGACGAGAAGGTCCAGGACACGTTGGCCTGCTTGAAGATGCGCGACAGGGCGCCGATCACCTCGGGGAAGCCGATCAGTTCCATGGCCGACAGGATCACCAGGTAGTCGGCTCCCTTCACGTCCACGGGCACGGGGATGCCCGTCTCCTTTTCCTGGTCGGCGATCTGCTTCTGCAGCACGCGCAGGGTCAGGCCCAGGGGGCTGCCGGTGTTCAGGGCCCGGTCCGAGGCCTCGTGCAGGCCTTCCGGCGCCACGCCGGCCGCCACCATGCCCTCGCGCATGCGGCGGATGGCGGTGGCGATGTCGATGCCCATGGGGCACACCACGGTGCACCGGGCGCACATGGTGCAGGCGTCGTAGACCAGCTCGGACCATTCCTCCAGCTCGTCCAGGGTGACCTCGGACGGGGCCAGGCCCAGGGCCCGCTTGAGGCCCGAAAACGGCGCCAGGTGGCGCTTGTAGGCCCGCACCATGGGCTGCAGCTTCCAGGTGGGGGTATAGCGCGGATCCTTGGTCACTTCGTAGAAGTGGCAGGCCTCGGCGCACTCGCCGCAGTGGACGCAGGTTTCCAGGTAGCTGGCGATGGAGGCGTCGATCTGCCCCAGGAAGGCCTGGACGGCGGCCTCGGCCGAGGGCTTTTCCGGACGGGTGTGGACGGTCATGGCGAGACTCCCCGGCGCCCGTAGTTGGCGCCCATGAAGCCGCGGCTGAGCACCCAGGTGAAGGCGTGCATCAGACGCGAGAACGGGAAATAGACCATCCAGACCTCGACGCACAGCATGTGGATGCCGCGCAGCACGGGGCTGGTTTCCTGCAGCGCCAGACAGCCGGTCAGCATGGCGATGAAGGTCAGCCAGGTGCCCAGGTGGTCGTCGCGATCGGAAATCTGGCGCATCACCGGGTCGCAGATGCGCCGCACCCACAGCAGGATCAGCCCGGCGAAGGCCAGCTCGGCGACGACGATGAAGGCCCAGCGCGGCAGGGGCGTCCAGCCCACGCCGAGCAGCCGGTCGTGGATGAAGGCCACGTGGGGGGCGGCGAACAGCAGCAGGGCGAACAGGCCCAGGTGGAACAGGTAGCCGGCCACCACGTGGTACCAGGTGCGCTCCACGTACTCGCCGCGCGGCAGGGCGTGGCGGACGATGGCGGCCAGGGCGCCCGAGGCGGCCGAGGCCCGGGGGCGGCTCAGCTCCACGCGCCGGCCCAGTCGCAGGATGCCGAACAGGCGCCAGGCCGCGCCGACCACGAAGATGGCCGAGGCCCCGTACCACAGCGGTCCTTCTGTCCATTCCAGGAAGGTCATGCCGTTTTCCCTTGTACTGCGCGCACCATGGCCCCTACTCCGCCGGTGCGCCCTGGGGCGCCCCGTCCTTGGAACCGCCCCCGGGCCCGCCGGCGGCGGGCTCGGGCGGCAGGCGCCGGCCGTCGGACACGTTCAGGTCGTCCATCACCTGCTTGGCCCACAGGTCGTGGTGTTCCATGGCCCAGTTCTCGTCCACGGTGCCGCGGGTCATGCCTTCCAGCGCCCCCTCCATGCCCAGGGTGCCGATGTAGATGTGGCCCAGGGCCACGGCCACCAGGCCGATGGCCGCCGTGGCGTGCAGCAGGTTGGCCCACTGCACCTGGATGATGGTGGGGATCCACGGGAATTCCATGGCCAGGCCGGTGGTGGACAGCACCAGGCCGCCGCCGACGGCCATCCAGAACCACACCTTTTCGCCGAAGTTGTTCTTTTCCGAACTGACGTGGCCCTTGGCCAGCACGCCGCCGCGCTTGATCCAGTTCCAGTCCACCCCGTTCAGGGTGTTGTCGCGCACATAGACCAGGAACATGGCGACGATGCCGAAGATGAACATGGGCCCGAACAGGTTGTGGCCCTGCAGGCAGGCGTTGGCGATGTGCCCAAAGGCCGCCTTGCCGACCACGGGCATCAGCACGTACTTGCCGAACAGCAGCACCATGCCGGAAATGGCCAGCAGGATGAACACGCAGGCCACGTACCAGTGGATCAGCCGTTCCGTCAGGGTGAACCGCGGGATCTCGCGGCCCGACCGGCCGCCCTCGATCTTGATGCGCCCGCGCCACAGGAAGAAGCCCAGGATGGACAGCAGGGCGACGATCAGCAGCCAGCCGCCGTAGTACGAGATGGGCCCGTTGCGCAGCGCCCGCCAGTTGTCCCCTTCCGAGCGCACCAGCACGGCGGCGTAGGGATCGGGGATGGACACCATGCCCAGCCGCCCCTGGCGCACCTGGCGCCAGAATTCGGCGTCGCTGGTGGCGCCCAGGGTGTTGCCCGGCGGCGCCCCGGCCTGGAAGCCCGGCGCCCCCTGGGCCAGGGCATCGGCCGGCACCAGGGCCCACAGCAGGGCGCCCAGGACGAACAGGATGGAAAGGATGCGCATGGCGGGGGTCATTGCGTGCCTCCCTGGAAGCCCGTGCGGGCCTTGAGCCCGCCCGGCAGGCGGACGTCGGCCCCGCCGCCGCCGTACCCGGAATTGGGCGCGCGCACCGCCCCGATGCCCGTGCCGACGGTTCCGGCCTGCAGGCCGGCCCGCTGGCGCAGGGCCTCGGGAGACGCGGTACCGCCGCCCATGGACAAGGTTGTGGAGGTCGCCATGGACGGCGGACGCACGTCCGCCCTCCCGCTCGGCACGCCGCCGCCCAATCCCGGTTGGCTGCCCTGGCGGCTGGCCCGGTCGCGCAGGGCGCTCAACTGGGCTTCCGTCAGGGGGGGTTCCTTGGGGCCGGAATAGACGCCCTTGGTGTGGAACAGGGTGCGCCCCTGCTCGCTGTCCTTGCAGGCCGTGACCAGGGCCACGGCCGCCAGGACGGCGACCGACAGCAGGGCGCGTGTCGTTCTTTTCGGATGAGGCATTCCGACCCTTGTCCGCGGGGCGGCCGGGGAAGGCCCCGGCCGCCGTTTGGCCCGCCCGGCGATCAGGAACCGCCGGACTTGAGCTGATAGGCCGTGCCCCAGCCCCAGGCACCGGAACCGAAGCCCCGGCCGACGACCCGCTCGCGATAGATGTTCGACACCATGTCGCCATCACCGCCCAGCAGGGCCTTGGTGGAGCACATTTCGGCGCAGATGGGCAGCTTGCCCTCGGCCAGGCGGTTGCGGCCGTACTTCTGGTATTCGGCCTTGGAGTTGTCCTCCTCGGGCCCGCCGCCGCAGAAGGTGCACTTGTCCATCTTGCCCCGGCTGCCGAAATTGCCGGCCTGCGGGTACTGGGGCGCCCCGAAGGGGCATCCGTAGAAGCAGTAGCCGCAGCCGATGCACAGGTCCTTGGAATGGAGCACCACCCCTTCCTCGGTCTGGTAGATGCAGTCCACCGGGCAGACGGCGATGCAGGGCGCGTCGGAACAGTGCATGCAGGCCACCGAGATGGACCGCTCGCCGGGCTTGCCGTCGTTGAGCGTGACGACCCGGCGGCGGTTGATGCCCCAGGGAACCTCATGCTCGTTCTTGCAGGCGGTGACGCAGGAGTTGCATTCGATGCAGCGCTCGGCGTCACACAGGAACTTCATGCGTGCCATTGGTCGGATCTCCTCACGCGGCTTCGATGCGACACAGGGTGGTCTTGGTTTCCTGCATCTGGGTCACGGAATCATAGCCGTAGGTCCCGCACATGTTGGACGCCTCGCCCAGCACGTAGGGGTCGGTCCCGTCGGGGTACTTGGCGCGCAGGCTTTCGCCCTGCCAGTGACCGCCGAAGTGGAACGGCATGAAGGCCACGCCGCGGCCCACCCGCTGGGTGACCATGGCCTTGACCCGCACCTTGCCGCCTTCGGGGCTGTGCACCCACATCATCTGGCCGTCGCGGATGCCGGCGTTGTTGGCGTCCACGGGGTTCAGCTCGCAGAACATGTCCTGCTGCAGTTCGGCCAGCCACTTGTTGGACCGGCTTTCGTCACCGCCGCCCTCGTACTCCACCAGGCGCCCCGAGGTCAGGATCATCGGGAAGTCCTTCGAGAAGTCCTTGTTCTGGATGGAGGCATAGAGCGTCGGCAGGCGATAGCTCTTGCGGTCGTCATAGGTGGGATAGTCGGCCACCAGGTCGCGCCGGGGCGTGTACAGGGGCTCGCGGTGCAGCGGCACCGGATCGGGGAAGGTCCACACCACGGTGCGGGCCTTGGCGTTGCCGAACGGCGCGCAGCCGTGCTTGATGGCGACGCGCTGGATGCCGCCCGACAGGTCGGTCTTCCAGTTGGTCTTGTCGCCGGCCACCTTGTCGATGGCCGCCCGCTCGGCGTCGGTCAGGTCCTTGTCCCAGCCCAGCTTCTTCAGCATGGCCATGGTGAACTCGGGATAGCCGTCCTTGATCTCCGACCCCACCGGGTACGAGCCCTCGGCCAGCAGGTTCTGGCCGTTGCGCTCGACGCCATAGCGGGCGCGGAAGCACAGGCCGCCCTCGGCCACCGGCTTGGAGGTGTCGTACAGGATCGGCGTGCCCGGATGGTTCAGCTCGGGCGTGCCCCAGCAGGGCCACGGCAGGCCGTAGTAGTCGCCGTCGCACGGGCCGCCCACCGCCTGCAGGGTGGTCTTGTCGAAGGTGGCCTGGTTGGCCATGTGCTTGCGCAGGCGTTCCGGCGACTGGCCGGTGTAGCCGATGGTCCACAGGCCGCCGTTGAATTCGCGGGTCACGTCCTCGATCAGCGGCTCGTCGCCGTTGATCGTGATCTTCTTGAACATCTCCTTCTCGAAGCCGAGCTTCTTGGCCAGAAGGTACATGATCACGTGGTCGGGCTTGGATTCGAACACCGGGTCCACCACCTTGTCGCGCCACTGGATGGAGCGGTTGGAAGCGGTGACCGAACCGTAGGTCTCGAACTGGGTCGAGGCCGGCAGCACGTAGACGCCGTCCTGGCGGTCGGGGATCACGGCGGCGAAGGTGGGCACCGGGTCGATGACGACCATCAGGTCCAGCTTCTCCATGGCCGTCTTCATTTCCGGCAGGCGGGTCTGCGAGTTTACCGCGTGGCCCCACAGCACCATGGCGCGGACGTTGTCCGGCTGGTCCATGTTCTCCTTCTTCTCGAGCACGCCGTCGATCCAGCGCGACACGGGAATGCCGGCCGATTCCATCAGCTTCTGCGAGGCGAAGCGGCCCTTCAGGTATTCGTAGTCCACGTCCCACACCCGGGCCCAGTGCTTCCACGAGCCGGCGGCCAGGCCGTAGTAGCCGGGCAGCGAGTGGGACAGCACGCACATGTCCGTGGCGCCCTGCACGTTGTCATGGCCGCGGAAGATGTTGGCTCCGCCGCCGGCCGTGCCCATGTTGCCCAGGGCCAGCTGCAGGATGCAGTACGCGCGGGTGTTGTTGTTGCCGTTGGTGTGCTGGGTGCCGCCCATGCACCACACGAAGGTGCCGGGCCGGTTGTTGGCCATCAGCCGCGCCACGCGGCGCAGCTGCGAGCCCGGCACGCCGGTCACGCGCTCGGTCTCGTCCGGGTTCCACTTGCGGATCTCGGCCTTCACCTGGTCCAGCCCCCACACGCGCTGGCGGATGAATTCCTTGTCTTCCCACTCGTTTTCGAAGATGTGCCACAGGATGCCCCAGATCAGCGCCACGTCGGTGCCGGGGCGGAAGCGCACGAACTCGTCGGCGTGGGCCGCCGTGCGGGTGAACCGCGGATCGCAGACGATCAGCGAGGCGTTGTTCATCTCCTTGGCCTTGAGGATGTGCTGCACCGCCACCGGGTGCGCCTCGGCCGGGTTCGAGCCGATCAGGAAGATCGAGCGCGAATTGTGGATGTCGTTGTAGGAGTTGGTCATCGCGCCGTAGCCCCAGGTGTTGGCCACGCCCGCGACGGTCGTCGAATGGCAGATGCGCGCCTGGTGGTCGCCGTTGTTGGACCCCCAGAAGGCATAGAACTTGCGGAACAGGTAGGACTGCTCGTTGTTGAACTTGGCCGAGCCCAGCCAGTAGACGGAATCGGGGCCGGAGGTCTTGCGGATCTCCAGCATCTTGTCGCCGATCTCGTTGACCGCCTGCTCCCACGACACCTTCTTCCACTTCCCGCCTTCCAGTTTCATGGGGTATTTCAGCCGGCGGGTGTTGTGGGCGTGCTCGCGCACGGCGGCGCCCTTGGCGCAGTGGGACCCCAGGTTGATGGGGCTGTCGAAGCCCGGCTCCTGGCCGACCCACACGCCCTTGTCCACCTCGGCCACCACCGTGCAGCCGACGGAGCAGTGCGTACAGACGGACTGGATCCTCTTGACCTCGGCCGAAGCGCCCTTCACCTGGGCCTGGGCCGGCTTGACCATGCCAAGGGGCGTGGCGGCGGCCAGGGTGGCGCCACCGGCGGCAAGGCCGGAACGCTTCAGGAAGGACCGGCGGTCCATGGTGCCGCCCGTCGCTCCCGACAGCGCCCGCGAGAGGCGGCGGCCGCTGGCGACCCCACCCGTTCTCTTGATGAGCATGCCTGTTCTCCTGTCGAACGAATGCCTAGAAGCGCGCCAGCTCGTAGTACTTGCGCACGTGTTCCGTTTCCCGATAGCCGGCCCGGGTGGTGCCGTCCTTCGGCGCGGCGGCCGCTTCGGCCTCGGTGCCCTTCAGGGCCACGGCGGCGACGCCGGCGGCGCCGGCCCCCAGCCCAGCGGCCTTCAGGAACGACCGGCGCGAGGGCGCCGCCTTGTCCGTCTTGTCCGTCATCTCTGTCTCCTCCCGTTCAGGCTCTCGAATTCAGGTTCGACCGGTCAGGTACCGGGCATGGAAAAGGCCGCCGCCTCGATGGCCATGAAGATGCCGCCCACGCGCCCCACCGCCCGGTAGAAGGCGGATTCGGGCGTCGCCGCCAGGTCGGCGAAGAAGCGCCCGGCCCAGGGGTCCAGGTGGCGGTCGAAGAAGTCCTTCTGGCCCGCCAGGTCCAGGGGCGTGCCGAAGGTGCCGGCGATCAGCCCGTGCATCATCTCGCACAGGAAGGCGATGTGGTCCTCGGGCTCGCCCCGGGCGCCCGACGGGGCGATGCCCAGCCGCTCCATGTCGGCGCGCAGGTCGGCCAGGGGCTTTTCGTACACGAACCCGGTCAGGTAGCTGGAGGCATAGGGCAGCAGCGATCCGCCCGCCCCGTGGCCGTAGAACAGCACGGTGTAGTCGTCGGACACGGTGGCAACGTTTGCACCGGCGGCCGCGGCAAGGGCCGCCAGGGCCTGTCCCATGTCGGTGTTGTCACCTTCCATGGCGCGCAGGGCGGCCAGCATTTCGGCATCCGGCGGGGCCGCCAGCAGGTTGGCCAACAGGGCATAGAACTGGGCCCGAAGGATGTCTTCCTCGGTCATCCGTTCCCCGGGCGCCGCCTGGGCGCCCGCCTGTTGCTCGCTGGGCATGCTCTCGTCCGCCTCCCGGGCCGGCCTGGTTAAGGTGCTCTTTTGCAGGACTTCTTGGGCCGATCCATGGTGAGATTATCCAAAGTCTGCATATTAGAAGTCAATGAAAATGTCTCATATACAAGACCATCGCACCTAGTTTTGATCCAATAGTACATGTCTTAATTACTAATATTCTAATTTAGTAATTCTTGAATGTACGGCGGGATTCTTGATCCTGACGCGACAGACCCACTGAACATCCTGGCATGCCGGCTCCATTACTTTGCACAATGGGAAAAAGGCGATCATGCCGTGGCCGCCTCCCCATCCCCGTCATCCTCCGGAGCGACCGGGGACTCCCCGTCGGCCGGGGTGGCCTCGGCGCCGCGCGCCAGCCGTTCGGGCGCGTGGGAACCGGTTTCAGGGGCGGACTCGCCGCCGTCCGGTTCGCCGTCCTCCGGTTCCGGTTCGGGCCCCACCTGGCCCCGCCCCACCCGGTAGGACGTGTCCAGGGCGGCCGAGATGGTCTGCACCACCGAGAAGTCCTCGTCGTAGTCGTTCAGGCCGTCCAGGTTGGCCAGCACCGGATCGCTGCGCCACAGCTTGCGCAGGGCCGCCCGGGCCAGGTGCGCGGGCACCTTGTCGTTCAGGAACGGCGTGTAGTCCGACGCCGCGTCCAGGGTTTCCACGTCGGGCAGGTCGGCCACCACGGCCGCCGCCTCGGCATCCGGCCCCGCGTCCAGATCGGCCGGCACCACCGCCACGGCCAGCATGGTGTCGGCCCGCGGTTCATCCGGAAACACTTGGGCGGGCATGGCTTGGTCCGCCGCGCCGGGGACGCGGCTTTCCGTCTTCAGGCGGGCCCAGCGGGCCAGGCGGCCTTCCCGGTCGGCGCTCATGGCCCCGGCCTCCCGCCGGCCCAGGCGCCGCCCTTGCGCGGGTCGTGGGGCCGGTTCTTGCGCTTCTTGAAGGGAATGTCCCGGTGGTGGCGATCCACGAAGTCGCGGATCCAGCCGATCATCTCGGCCGGCATGGGCACGCCCTGGACGATCTCGTCGCCGCTCTGGTCATAGCCCTCGGCCTCGAACGGGCAGGCGGTGACCAGGAACGGCGCCACCTCGGCCTCGCCCTCGTCGTCGGGGCGCAGCACCACGTACACGTGGGGCGGCTCGTTGGACAGGTTGACGCGGTAGCCCTCGGTCTCCCGCGCGTACAGTTCCAGGGGCAGGGTGGCGGCGTGGAAGCGGGTCCAGCCGTCGCCGGACTCCAGCACCGTCCAGCCGTCGCCGGCCGGCTGCCCGGCACCGGGGATCACGCCCACCGGCCGCCAGGAGAAGTCCTGCCATGGATTGTCGATGGCCCGCCGCTCGACGATCACGCCGACCGGCATGGCATCCGTTGGGCTCGCCAAAACCCGTGCCTCCCGTACTCAAGGCGCCGATTATGGGCGTGTGCTGATGTGGGAATCAAGTCGGTCCGAAACGAAAAACCATCGAAAATCAACATCATGTAAAAATATGCATACAAATGCAGACTTGAGCACACCCCCGCCCGGGGGATAGAACGGTTGCCCCACCGGGACCATGGGACGGGAGGCCCAGGACCACCATGAGCATCAGCGACGCGACCCTCAACAACCGGACCATCCTGGTCTGCGACTGCGAAGGCACCATGCCCCTGGACGGGGCCGCCCTGGCCCGGGGCCTGGACATTCCCGCCCCCGCCATCCACCGCTATCTGTGCCGCGACCAGATGGGCATCGCCCAGGCCGCCGCCGCGGCGGCGCCGGGGGGCCACCTGTGCATCGCCTGCACCCAGGAGGCGCCGTTCTTCCTGGACGCCCTGGCGCCTGACGAAGAGGGCGACTTGGCCGGCCCGGCGCTGTCGTTCTTCAACATCCGCGAAAAGGCCGGCTGGTCCGAACAGGCCGCCCAGGCCGCGCCCAAGGTGGCCGCCCTGATGGCCGAGGCCGCCCTGGACCTGACCCCCGCCCCCTCGGTGACGATGGAGTCCCAGGGCCGCCTGCTGATCCTGGGCCGCGACGAGGCGGCCCTGGAGGCCGCCGCCCGCCTGGCCGACCGACTGGTCGTTACGGTGGTGCTGACCGGCGACGCCCCGGTCATCCCGCCGCGTCTGGTCTCGGTGCCCCTGTTCCACGGCACGGTGCAGGAGGCCCACGGCCACCTGGGGGCCTTCCAGGTGACCATTGCCGCCATGGCCCCGGCCCGGCCGTCGTCGCGCGGGCGCCTGCAATGGGCCGAGGCCCGGCGCACGGAAACCCTGGAGACGGATCTGATCCTGGACCTGCGGGCCGGCCTGCCGCCCTTCACCGGGGCCGACAAGCGCGACGGCTACCGCAACCCCGACCCGGGCAACCCGGCCCTGGTGGAAGCCGCGCTGCTGGACCTGACGGACATGGTGGGCACCTTCGAGAAGCCCCGCTATGTGGACTTCACGGCCCGCCTGTGTGCCCACGAGCGGGCCCGCATCACCGGCTGCACCCGGTGCCTGGACGCCTGCCCGGCCGGCGCCATCACTTCGGCCACCGACGCGGTGCTCATCGACCCCCACCTGTGCGGCGGCTGCGGCCATTGCGCCAGCGTGTGCCCCACCGGCGCGGCGTCCTATGCCCAGCCCACGGCGGCCGACCTGTTCAAGCGCCTGCGCACCCTGCTGGGCACCTATCGCAGGGCCGCCCAGAATGACGGTGGCACGGCGCCGGTGGTGCTGGTCCACGATACGGATTCGGGCGAGGCCATGATCGACGCCCTGGCCCGCCACGGCCGGGGCCTGCCGGCCCGGGTGATCCCCCTGGCCGTCAACCAGGTGACCCAGCTGGGCCTGGATGCCCTGCTGGCCGCCGTGGCCTATGGCGCCGAGGCCGTGGTGCTGCTGGTGCCCGCCTCGCGGACGGTGGAGGCCGCCCCCCTGGCCGGCGAGGCCGCCCTGGCCAACGCGGTGCTTTCGGGCCTGTCCCTGGGCGGGGAGCGCATCGTCCTGTTCGACGGCGCCGACCCCGATGCCCTGGGCACCCTGCTGTACGATCTGCCGCCCAGCGCCCTGCCCGGCGCGCCGGCCACCTTCGCCGCCCCGGGCGGCAAGCGCGACCGCCTGAACCAGGCCCTGGCCCACCTGCACGGCATCTCGCCGGCGCCGGTGGAGGCCGTCGCCCTGCCCGCCGGCGCGCCCCTGGGCGCCGTGCGGGTGCGGGTGGAAGGCTGCACGCTCTGCCTGTCCTGCGTCGGCGCCTGCCCCACCGGCGCCCTGAAGGACAACCCGGACAAGCCGCAGCTGCGGTTCCTGGAAAGCGCCTGCGTGCAGTGCGGCCTGTGCGTCGCCACCTGCCCGGAAAAGGTCATGGCCCTGGACCCCCGGGTGGCGTTCACCGATGCCGCCCGCCGCCCCGCCGTGGTGAAGGAGGAAGAGCCCTTCGAGTGCGAACGCTGCGGCAAGCCCTTCGCCAGCAAGTCGGCCATCGAGCGCATGACCGAGAAGCTGTCGGCCCACCCCATGTTCAGCGGCGACAAGCTGGCCATGCTGCGCATGTGCGAGGACTGCCGCGTGGTGGCCATGATGGAGGACCCCAACCACCCCTTCGCCATGGGCGCCCCGCGCACGCCGAAAACCACCGACGACTACCTGCGCGAGCGCGAGGAACTGCGCCGCCAGGCCGCCGCCGACCAGGCCCGGCGCGACGGCGGGGACGACGCGAAATAAAATTACCGGAAAACCGGTCCCGCCCCGCCGAAGGTTCGCCCGCCGAACGGAAAGGGTGCGATCCTTGCGAATTGATCGCATCCCCCGTCGCGGCGATTGCCTCCGCCCGGCGGGGGCCGTATTTTTGACGGATAAACAACCGCTTATGTCCCCGCCCCCGGGCCGGGCAAAAGGCGTGATTCAGGGGCGTTCCGCCAAGGAACGCAGGGCCACGAAACGTTTCGGGAGCCGGCGCCATGACCGCCCGCGTCATCACGCTTGACGACAAGTACACGCTGCCCTCCGGCCGGGTTTTCCTCACCGGCACCCAGGCCCTGGTGCGCCTGGCGCTGATGCAGAGCGAACGGGACCGGGCGGCGGGCCTGAACACCGGCGGCTTCATCGCCGGCTACCGGGGTTCGCCCCTGGGCAACGTGGAACGGGAATTCGGCCGCGTGCCCGGCCTGCTGAAGCAGGCCAACATCGTGTTCCGCCCGGCGGTGAACGAGGAC
>JAGREA010000430.1 GCA_020446745.1 Rhodobacterales bacterium
CTGGCGGCCAAGGCCCGGGCCCTGGCCGCCCTGCGCGGCCCCGGCGCCCTGCTGCCGCTGACCGGAGACCGCCTGGACGACGCCCCGGTCCACGCCCTGGCCGAGCGGGTGGAGATGGTGTTCGACCCCGAGATCGAGGCCCTGTTCCCCCTGCAGTCCCCGGCCCGGGTGACGGCGGTGACCGACGGCGGCACCTTCACCGCCCGGGTGGACTACCCCTGGGGCGACCCCGGCCACTACACCGGCGACGACCTGGCGGCCAAGGCCCGGGTCCTGGCCGGCGACGCGGCGGCGGCCCGCATCCTGGCCTTCGCCGACGCCCTGGCCGACGGCGGCCCGGTGCGCTGCCCGGTGTAGTCCCCACCCTGACGGCAACAATGCTTCGAGACGCCCATCTTCGATGGGCTCCTCAGCATGAGGGCTGAATATATTGAAGAACCTCACCCTGAGGAGCCCCGCAGGGGCGTCTCGAAGGGTCGGTGCCGCCTGGAGCGGCCTTCCCCGCTAGTTCTCCAGCCAGGCCCGGGACAGGCTGTCCTTCAGGGGCTGCATCAGGTAGTCCAGGGGCGTGCGGGCGCCGGTGCGCACGATCACCTCGGCCGGCATGCCGGGGCGCAGGGCGCCCACGCCGGCGGCCTGGATGGCCGCCTCGGTGACCGCCACCCGGGCCACGTAGAAGGGCGCGCCGGTGCGCTCGTCGGTCTGGCGGTCGGCGGAAAGGTACGCCAGCTCGCCGGGCACCACGGGGGTCACCCGCTGGCGGAAGCCGGTCAGCCGCACGTCGGCCGGCTGGCCGGGCACCAGAACCTCCACGTCCTCGGGCCGCACCCGGGCCTCGACGATCAGCCGGTCGCCTTCCGGCACGATGTCCAGGATGGTCTCGCCGGGCCGGATGACGCCGCCCACCGTGTGGGCCGTCAACCCCACCACCACGCCGGCCACGGGGGCGCGGATTTCCACGTGGTCGAGCACGAACTGGGCGGCGGCCAGGCGTTCCTCCAGGTCGTGGATCTTGTCCTGCACCTCGCGCAGGCCGGCCACCACCTCCTGGTGCCAGGCCTGGCGGGTCTGGATGGCCGTCAGGCGGGCCTCGCCGATGGCCTCGCGCACCCGGGCGATGGAGGCCGTCAGCTCGCCGTGCTGGCCGTCCAGCTGGGCCTGCTGGCGTTCCAGGGCCAGCACGCGGGACAGCTGGGCCAGGCCCTTTTCCAGCAGCGTGCGCATGGATTTGACTTCCTTGCCGATCAGCACCCGCTGGCGGTCCACGGCGTCGCGCTGGGCTTCCAGGCCGGCGATCTCCTCGGTCATCTGGGCCACCCGCTGTTCCAGGATTTCCGCCTCGCCCATCTGCGAGGCCCGGCGGGCGTCGAACAGCAGGCGCTCGCCGGCCATGGCGTCGGCCACCTCGGGGTCGTCGGCCCGCCCGGTCAGGTCCGCCGGGAAGGCGATGGCCGGGGCGTCGTCGCGCTCGGCCCGCAGGCGGGCCTCCTGGGCCAGGGCGGCGGCCAGGCCCGAACGCAGCACCCCCAGGGTGGACCGGGCCCGGGTCTCGTCCAGGGTGACCAGCACGTCGCCGGCGGCCACCCGGTCGCCGTCGCGCACGTGCAGCGTCTTCACCAGGCCCCCTTCCAGGTGCTGGACGCTCTTGCGGTTGCTGTCCACCTTCACCTCGCCCGGCGCCATCACGCCGCTGGCCAGGGGCGCCAGGGCGGCCCAGGCGGCGAACCCGCCGAACCCGGCCAGCACCAGCAGGATTCCGGCCAGGATGACCGGGCCCGGGCGGCGGGGCGGCGCGGCGGCGACGCGGTCCGTCATGCC
>JAGREA010000431.1 GCA_020446745.1 Rhodobacterales bacterium
CACGTCGCCGCGCAGGTGCTTGGAGCTCATCACGTCATAGGCGCCGCCATAGGCCTTGCGGGTGATCACCGTGCACTTGGGCACCGTGCATTCGGCGAAGGCGAACAGCAGCTTGGCGCCATGCTTGATGATGCCGCCGTATTCCTGGGCCGTGCCGGGCAGGAAGCCGGGCACGTCGACGAAGGTGATGATGGGGATGTTGAAGCAGTCGCAGAAGCGCACGAAGCGCGCCGCCTTGCGCGACGAATCGATGTCCAGGCAGCCGGCCAGCACCATGGGCTGGTTGGCCACGATGCCCACGGTGGTGCCTTCCATGCGGGCCAGGCCGATGACGATGTTGCCGGCGAAGCTGGGCTGCAGCTCGAAGAAGTCGCCCTCGTCCACCACCTTCAGGATCAGCTCCTTCATGTCGTAGGGCTTGTTGGGGTTGTCGGGCACCAGGGTGTCCAGCGACAGCTCCACCCGGTTGGGGTTGTCGGGAGTCGGCCGGGTGGGCGGCAGTTCCTTGTTGTTGGCCGGCAGGAAGTCGACGAACCGGCGCAGGTACAGCATGCCTTCCACGTCGTTGACGAAGGCCCGGTCGGCCACGCCCGACTTGGTGGTGTGGGTGATGGCGCCGCCCAGCTGTTCCTGGGTCACCTCCTCGTGGGTCACCGTCTTCACCACCTCGGGGCCGGTGACGAACATGTACGAGCTGTCCTCGACCATGAAGATGAAGTCGGTCATGGCCGGGCTGTAGACGGCGCCGCCGGCGCAGGGGCCCATGATCATGGAGATCTGCGGCACCACGCCCGAGGCCAGCACGTTGCGCTGGAACACCTCGGCATAGCCGGCCAGCGAGGCCACGCCTTCCTGGATGCGGGCGCCGCCGGAATCGTTCAGGCCGATCACCGGGGCCCCCACCTTCATGGCCTGGTCCATGATCTTGCAGATCTTTTCGGCGTGGGATTCCGACAGCGACCCGCCGAACACCGTGAAGTCCTGGCTGAACACGAACACCAGCCGGCCGTTGATGGTGCCATAGCCGATGACCACGCCGTCGCCGGGGGTGGAGGTCTTCTCCATGCCGAAATCGATGCACCGGTGCTCCACGAACATGTCCCATTCCTCGAAGGAACCGCGGTCCAGGAGGGTGTCGATGCGTTCGCGCGCCGTGAGCTTGCCCTTGGCGTGCTGATTGTCGATTCGGCGTTGGCCACCGCCCAGGCGGGCGGCGTCCCTTTTCTGTTCCAGTTCGCGGATGATATCGTACATGGCTGGTCGGCGACCCCCCGTCCGTCCGGGGCGTGCCGGAGTCGGCACCAGCGGCCCGGATTGGCTGGTGATGGAAGAATAAGAGATTATAATCCGGGCGCCGTTGTGCACCAGCGAAAAGGCACGAACTCCCCATTATTTTCCACCAAACACACCGATTCGAACCCGTCCGGACGATCCAATTCACCGAAGGATTTTGTGCAATGCCGCAAAGACCCGCCCGATCCCTTCTGTTCGGCCTGGTCCTGGTAGCCGGGCTGCCGTTCGCGGGGGAAAACGCCGGGGCGGCCCAGGTGGGAATCGCCGTGGGGCCGTTCGTTTCCGACATCCGGGTGTGGGATATCGTCACCGCCCCGCCCATGCCTCCGGCGCCGCCGCGCCAGGTCCACAACGACGTGGTGCTGCCCGGCAACGTGGCCCACTTCCGGCTGGGCGTGCGGGCCCCGGGCGAGCCCTTCCCCCGCCTGTACGCCATCGACTGCGACGTGCGGCCGGGGCGCCGCTCCATCGTCATGGTCATGGCCGGGCGGGTGTCCATG
>JAGREA010000432.1 GCA_020446745.1 Rhodobacterales bacterium
CGCCCTGTTGCTGCCGGCCGCGCCCGCCGCCGGGGCCGATCCCCTGCCCCTGACGTCCAAGCCCCTGGCGCTGTTCCCGGTCGCCCCGGCCCAGACCCGCCTGGACCGGCTGGACTACCGGGGCGGTCTGGTCCTGACGTCTTCCGACGCCCGCTTCGGCGGCCTGTCGGCCCTGTGGGTGGACGACCGGGGCGAGGCCTTCACCGCCCTGTCGGACCGGGGCTATCGCATCGACGGCCGCTTCGTCACCGGTGCCGACGGCCACCTGGCCGGCGTGGCCGATGCCCATATCGCCGACCTGACGGACCTGGCCGGCGCGCCCCTGACCGGCCGGCGCATGCGCGATGCCGAATCCATCGCCCCCGACGGCGCCGGCGGATTCTACGTGGCCTTCGAGCAGCGCCATCGCCTGTGGCGCTATGGCCCCGGCGGCGGCCCGGCCCGGTCCGTGTCCCCGCCGCCGCAACTGGCCCTGGCCCACCGCAACGGCGGCATCGAGTCCCTGGCCCGCCTGCATGACGGGCGCCTGCTGGCCCTGAGCGAGGACCTGGGCACCCAGGGCGGGGTGATCGGCTGGGTCGGCCAGCCCCGCGACGCCACCGGCGACACCTTCGACTGGCAGCCCCTGACCTACGCCACCGCCCACGGCTATGCCCCCACGGCGGCGGCGGTGCTGCCCGACGGCGACCTGGTGGTGGTGGAGCGGCGCTACACCCTGCTGGCCGGGCCGTCGGCCCACATCCGCCGCATCGCCGCCACGGACATCCGCCCCGGCGCGCGTCTGGAGGGGCGCCTGCTGGCGGATCTGGCGGCGCCGGCCTCGGTGGACAACATGGAGGCCCTGGCCATCCGCCCCGGGCCCGGCGGCGAGGCCCTGCTCTACCTGGCGTCCGACGACAACTACGCCCTGCTCCAGCGCACCCTGGTGATGGTGTTCGCGCTTTCCGCGCCCTGAAACGCGGGAGGAGCCGCGACGGGCGCCTCTGGATCAGGAAATATGATCCCGGGGCGGAAACCGGAACAGCCAGGCGGACTTGACCAGCGCCGCCTGTTCCCGCGCGTGGCCGGCCCACCAGCGCCAGGCGGGCTCGCCGCCGCGCTCGGTCACCGGGGCGCCGGTGGCCGACAGGCCCAGCTTGCGGAAGATGTAGAGCGCCCGGCGCATGTGGAACGAATCGGTCACCACCAGCACGTGGCCCCAGCCCTTCGCGGCCATGATGCGGCCGGTGAGCACGGCGTTCTCGTAGGTGTTGCGGGCCTCGGGCTCAAGCACCAGGGCGGCCTCGGGCACGTCCAGGCCCAGGGCCATGTCGATCATCACCCGGGCCTCGGGCGTGGGATGGCCCACGGCGCCGCCGGTCATCACCACGAAGGGCGCCGCCCCGGCGTGGAACAGGGCCGCGCCCCGGGCCACGCGCCGGGTCAGGGCCGGCGACGGGGCCCCGTCGGGCCGCACGGCGGCGCCCAGCACCACCAGGGCATCGGCGCTTCTCACGGACCCGGCCGGGTCATGTCAGAACGCCGCCTCGGCGTCCATGGCCAGGGCGCCGTCCGGGTCCAGGGCCCACAGGCGCGCCCCGCCCGGCTGTGGGCAGCCGGCGATGGTGAACGGCCGGGTGTCGAACAGGGGCCGGGTGGCGCGGAACTTGAACGTCTTCAAGGGGGCGTCGGGGACGCTGCGCCGGCACAGGTCCATGAGCAGGGTGGCCGTCAAGGGGCCGTGGAACACCAGGCCCGGGTAGCCCTCCACCCCCGTGGCGTAGGTGCGGTCGTAGTGGATGCGGTGGCCGTTGAAGGTGAGGGCCGAATAGCGGAACAGGGTCACCGGGTCGGGCACGATCTCGCGGGTCCACACCGCCTCGGCCGGGGCCGGCAGGGGCTTGGGCGCGGCCTTCGGGGCCTTGGGGTCCGGGTCCTCGCGGTACACCAGGTCGTGTTCCTCGGCCAGGCGGAAATCATCCCCCACGAAGATCTCGTGGCGCACGGTGACGAAGGCCAGGGCGCCCGAGCGCCCGCTCTTGGCGTCCACGGCCTTGATGGTGGAAACCTTGCGCGCCACGTCGCCCACCCGCAGCGGCGCGTTGAATTCGAACCGGCCGCCGGCCCACATGCGGCGCGGCAGGGGCACCGGGGGCAGGAAGCCGCCCTTGGCCGGATGGCCGTCGCGGCCCAGTTCGGACTTGGGCTTGCGCGGGTTGAAGTACAGCCACGAGGCCCCGGGCGGCAGGGGGTCGCCGTCCCGGTGCGGCGGGTCGGCCCGGTCCAGGGTGGCCGACAGGCCGTCCAGGGGCGCGGCGGCGATGTATTCCGCTACCGCTTCCTGCTTGCCGATCCAGGTGCGCAGGTGGTCCAGGTCCATGTCGGTCATGGGGCGAATTCCTGTCTGATGGCCTCGGTGTGGGCGCCCACGGCGGGCACGGGGCGCGGCGGCGGGGCGTCGTCGAACAGGGCCGGCGGCGCCGGCATGGCGGCGGTGCCCGATGGCGTTTCCACGGAAATGCGGCGCAGCACCGGGTGGACCGAAAGCTCCTCCACCCCGTTGACGAAGCCATAGGCGATGGCCGCCGCCTTCAGCTTCTTGGCCATGGCGTCGCGGTCGTGCTTCCCGAATTCGGCGGCGATGGCGGCGTGCAGGTCCTCCCGATGGGCGGCGCGGGACACGCCGTCGCGGTAGGGCCCTTCCGTGGCCCATTCGGGATGGCCCAGCACCTGGCCGGCCAGGCGGGCCCATTCGCGCTCGTTCTGGATGGAGATCAGCACCAGCCCGCCGTCGGCCGTGGGGAAGGCCTCGTAGGGGGCGATGGAGGGGTGGCGCAGGCCCACCCGCCCCGGCGCCTTGCCGCCGTAATCGTAATGCAGCAGCGGCACGGCCATCCAGTCGGCCAGGGAATCGAACAGCGACACCTGGATGCCCCGCCCCTTCCCGGTCACGCCGCGGCCGATCAGGGCTTCCAGGACGGCGGCGTGGGCGTACATGCCGGCGCCGATGTCGCACACGGAAACACCCACCCGGGCCGGGGCCTCGGGCCCGCCGGTGATGGCCGCCAGGCCGCTTTCCGCCTGCACCAGCATGTCGTAGGCCTTCATGTCGGCATAGGCGTTGCCCTCGCCGTAGCCCGAGATGTCGCAGGTGATCAGGCGCGGATGGCGGGCCCGCAGGTCGTCGGACCCGAAGCCGGCCCGGGCCGCGGCGCCGGGGGCCAGGTTCTGCACGAACACGTCGGCACGCGCGAGAATGCGCGACAGCAGGGCCGCGTCGTCCGGGTCCTTGATGTTCAGCACCAGGGATTCCTTGCCCCGGTTCAGCCACACGAAATAGGCGCTTTCGCCGTCCACGACGCGGTCGTAGTGGCGGGCGAAATCCCCTTCCGGCCGTTCGATCTTGATCACCCGGGCCCCGGCATCGGCCAGGCGCGAGGTGCAGTAGGGCGCCGCCACGGCCTGTTCCAGGGCCACCACCAGTAGCCCGTCCAGGGCGCCGCTCACGGCCGGGCCCCACAGTGGGCGGCGGGGCGGCGACAATGCTTCGAGACGCCCCTGCGGGGCTCCTCAGCATGAGGCCCAACATATGGAAAGACCTCGCTCACAATACGAGGTCCGGCAAACGGAACACCCTCACCCTGAGGAGGCCGCGCAGCGGCCGTCTCGAAGGGTTGGTGCCGCTTGGGGCGATCCTTCGGCGTGATGGCGGGCCCGTGGGGCAAGGTCATGACGTCTCCTGATCCATTCGTTGCCGGCATTCTAGGCCCATTCAGTAGGATCGCGGCAACCCCAGCACGTGCTCGGCGATGTGGCTGAGGATCAGGTTGGTGGAAATGGGCGCCACCTGGTACAGCCGCGTTTCCCGGAACTTGCGCTCCACGTCGTATTCCGTGGCGAAGCCGAAGCCGCCGTGGGTCTGCAAACACACGTCGGCGGCCTGCCACGAGGCTTCCGAGGCCAGCATCTTGGCCATGTTGGCCTGGGGGCCGCAGGGCCGCCCGGCATCGAACAGGGCGGCGGCCTGGCGCACCATCAGGTCGGCGGCCTCGGTGGCGGCATAGGCCTTGGCGATGGGGAACTGGATGCCCTGGTTCTGGCCGATGGGGCGGCCGAACACCTGGCGTTCGTTGGCGTAGTCGGTGGCCTTCTTGATGAACCAGCGGGCATCGCCGATGCATTCCGAGGCGATGAGGATCCGTTCCGCGTTCATGCCGTCCAGGATGTAGCGGAAGCCCTTGCCCTCCTCGCCGATCAGGCTGTCGGCGGGGATGCGCAGGTCGTCGAAGAACACCTCGGTGGTGGCGTGGTTGATCATCGCCTCGATGGGGCGGATGGTCAGGCCGTTGCCCAGGGCCTGGCGCATGTCCACCAGGAACACCGACAGGCCCTGGTGGCGCTTTTCCACCTTGTCGCGCGGCGTGGTGCGGGCCAGCAGCAGCATCAGGTCCGAATGCTCGGCCCGGCTGGTCCATACCTTCTGGCCGTTGACCACGTATGCGTCGCCGTCGCGCACCGCCTGGGTGCGGATGCGGGTAGTGTCGGTGCCGCTGGTGGGCTCGGTCACGCCGAACGCCTGCAACCGCAGCTCGCCGCTGGCGATGCGCGGCAGGTAGGCCTGCTTCTGCGCTTCCGATCCGTGCCGCAGCAGCGAGCCCATGATGTACATCTGGGCATGGCAGGCGGAGCTGTTGCCGCCGGACTTCTGGATCTCCTCCAGGATCGCCGTGGCCGCCGCCACGCCCAGGCCGGCGCCGCCGTATTCCTCGGGGATCAGCACCGACAGGAATCCGGATTCCGTCAGCTCCCTGACGAAGGCTTCCGGATAGGCGCTGGCGCGGTCCAGGTCGCGCCAGTATTCGGCCGGGTACTGGGCGCACAGCGCGCGCACGGCATCGCGGATGTCGGCGTGGGGGTCGTCGTCGATGAAGCTGTCGGCGGGCATGGAAGGCCTCCAAAAGGGTCCGATCCAGGATGTACCCCAAGATTTTTCGAACATCCAGAACCTATCGGGACTATGAGATAGGCCGGATTTGTATATCGATCAGGACCAGTCGCCGGCCGCCACGCCCCGACGCACGGCGGCCATCAGGAACCGGGCCAGGACCTCGGCGGCGCGCGACGCCGGGCGGTCGATGGGCTGGGCCAGCAGCAGCTCGCGGGTCATGCCGTCGCCGGCCAGGGGCGCGGCGGCCAGGCGCCCGGCGGCCAGGTCGTCGCGCACCGAGGCCCGGGGCAGGATGGTCAGGCCCAGGCCCCGGGCCGCCAGGCCGATCTGCAACTGCAGGGAGTCCGCCTCGACGGGCACGGTCAGGTCGAAGGCGTTGCGGGCCGCGGCCCGGTCCAGGATCATGCGCAGGCGGTGGCCGCGGCTGGGCAGCACCAGGGGCGTGTCGCGCAGGCTGGCGAAGGGCACCGGCCGGTCGGCGTGCAGGTCCGACCCCGGGGGGCCCAGCAGCAGCAGGGCCTCGGTGACCAGGGGCCGGGTCTTCAGGGTGCGTCCGGCCTCGGGCCCGTAGATCACGGCCAGGTCCAGGCGGCCGCCGCGCAGCCATTCCTCCAGGTTGCCGCTCAGCCCCGCCACCACCCGCAGGGCCACGGCCGGGTGGGCGGCGTGGAAGGCCAGGGCCAGGGATTCCGACAGCGCCCGGTCCACGGTGGGCGGCAGGCCCAGCACCACCTGGCCGCCCATGGCGCCCTCGGCCTGGGCCACGTCGGCCCGGGCCTGGTCCACCTGGCGCAGGATGGCCTCGGCCCGGGCCACGAGGCGACGGCCGGGCTCGGTCAGGCGCACGCCCCGGCCGTGGCGGTGGAACAGCGGCTGGCCCAGTTCCGCCTCCAACTGGCGCACCTGGCGGCCCAGGGCGGGCTGGGCGATGTTCAGGCGCTCGGCGGCGCGGGAAAAATTGCCCAGCTCGGCCACGTGCAGGAAGGTGCGAAGGTGTTTCAGGTCCACGACTGGTCTGCCCATCTGTTCTTTCGGAAGGCCATTCTATAGCATTTGGGCATGACGGACACGGCGCCTTTGCCTCCCGGCCCGGCCTCGGCTATGGGACGGTCGGAGACCAGCGAAGGAGCCCCACCATGGAAACCAAGCGCAACGCCGAGGTGCTGAAGGAGACCCTGGACCTGGACGGCAAGGACGTCCTGGACGTGGGCTGCGGCAACGGCGGCCTGACCCGCCTGATGACCCGCCAGGGGGCCAGGGTGACCGGCTTGGAAGTGAGCCCGAAACAGCTTGAGCGGGCCCGGGCCGAGGAGCCGGCCGGCGACGAGATGTACATCGAGGCCCCGGGCGAGAACCTGCCCTTCGGCGATGCCTGCATGGACATCGTGGTGTTCTTCAACAGCCTGCACCATGTGGACATGGGGGCCATGGACGCGGCCCTGGCGGAAGCGGCGCGGGTGCTGCGCCCCGGGGGCCAAGTCTACGTTTCCGAGCCCATGGCCGAGGGGAGCCATTTCGAGGTGATGCAGCCGGCCCACGACGAGACCGAGGTGCGGGCCGCCGCCTATGCCGCCCTGGGCCGCTGCGCCATCGCCGGCCTGGTCCGCGAGCACGAGTTCATCCACCTGAACCCCGTGGGCTACAAGACCTACGAGCGGTTCCGCGACGGCGTGCTGC
>JAGREA010000052.1 GCA_020446745.1 Rhodobacterales bacterium
GGTGCCGTGCCGGGCATCGCCGAGTACCTGGCCGAGTTCACCTCGGAAAAGGCCTGGGGCCCCGACGGCTACCTGGCCGACAAGGGCCTGGTTCCCATGCCCGATGACGAACGCGCCAAGTACAGCAAGGACGCGGCCGGTCTGTCCAACAACCTGATGTAAGACCATCGGGTGCGACCGCCCCGGGCCCCCACGGGTCCGGGGCGGCGTTTTTCCAACCCTTCCATTCGTTTGTAGATTTTTCCGACGCGCCATACCGCCCAAGCCTCACCGGAACATCCGCGCCATGCCCACACTCACCCTCATCGCCGTCCTTCTGCTGCTGTCCCTGATCGGCTTCTACCTGGGCCGGTCCCGGTCGGTGGCCAGCGTTTCCGGGGACGTGCAGAACCTGCATTCCCTGCCCGGCTACTACGGCTACTACGTGGCCCTGTGGTGCGGCCTGCCGGCGCTGCTGGTGCTGGCCCTGTGGACGGCGCTGCAGGGTTCGGTGATGGAAAGCCTGCTCATCGCCGGCCTGCCCAACGACCTGCAGAACCTGGAACCGGCGCGCCTGAACCTGCTGTTGAACGACATCCACAACCTGTCCAGCGGCAACATCGTCAGCCGCGAGGTGGACCCCGCCCTGCAGGCCGCCGCCGACCACCTGTCCAGCCTGGACCGCACCGGTTTCCTGGCCAAGGTGGTGGTCACCCTGGCCCTGGGCATCGCCGGCCTGACCCTGGCCTGGCGCGCCCTGAACCCCGACCTGCGGGCCCGCAACCGGGTGGAAAAGGTGGTCATGGTGATCCTGGTGGTGTGCTCGGTCATCGCCATCCTGACCACCGTGGGCATCGTGCTGTCGCTGTTCTTCGAATCGCTGCAGTTCTTCCGCAAGGTTCCGGCCATGGAGTTCCTGTTCGGCCTGGAATGGAGCCCGCAGACGGCGCTGCGCGCCGACCAGGTGGCCAGTTCGGGCCTGTTCGGCGCCATTCCGCTGTTCGCCGGTACGCTGCTGATCTCGTTCATCGCCATGTGCGTGGCCGGGCCCGTGGGGCTGCTGGCCGCCATCTACATGTCGGAATACGCGCCCAACGCGGTGCGCGCCTGGGTCAAGCCGCTGCTGGAAATCCTGGCCGGCATCCCGACCGTGGTCTACGGCTTCTTCGCCGCCCTGACGGTGGCCCCCTTCTTCCGCAACTCGGGCGGCTTCCTGGGGCTGGAGATTTCGTCGGAAAGCGCGCTGGCCGCCGGCGTGGTCATGGGCATCATGATCATCCCGTTCGTGTCGTCCCTGTCCGACGACGTGATCAGCTCGGTGCCCCAGTCCCTGCGCGAAGGCTCCTACGGCCTGGGGGCCACGCGGTCGGAAACCATCAAGAAGGTGATCCTGCCGGCGGCCCTGCCGGGGGTGGTGGCCGGGCTGCTGCTGGCCACCTCGCGGGCCATCGGCGAGACCATGATCGTGGTCATGGCGGCCGGCCTGGCCGCCAACCTGACGGCCAACCCCTTCGAGGCGGTGACCACCGTCACCGTGCAGATCGTCACCCTGCTGGTGGGCGACCAGGAA
>JAGREA010000433.1 GCA_020446745.1 Rhodobacterales bacterium
CCGGCCCCGTTCCGCGCCGGCGGCTCGGTGACGGCCGGCAACGCATCGGGCGTCAACGACGGCGCGGCGGCCCTGATCGTCGCCTCGGAAGCGGCGGCGAAGGCCCACGGCCTGAATCCCGTGGCCCGGGTCCTGGGCGGCGCCACGGCCGGCGTGCCGCCCCGCATCATGGGCTTTGGCCCGGCGCCGGCATCGAAGAAGCTGATGGCGCGCCTGGGCCTGGCCGCCGACGATTTCGACGTCATCGAGCTGAACGAGGCCTTCGCCAGCCAGGGCCTGGCCACCCTGCGGGACCTGGGCCTGGCCGACGACGACCCCCGGGTGAACCCCAACGGCGGGGCCATCGCCCTGGGCCATCCCCTGGGCATGTCGGGGGCCCGCCTGGTGGGCACGGCGGCCCTGGAGCTGAAGGTCAGGGCCCGCCAGCGCGCCCTGGCGACCATGTGCATCGGCGTGGGGCAGGGCATTGCCGCGGCCCTCGAACGGGTCTGAGCCGGCCGGAACCGGGTGGGGAACGCGGCCGGAATCAGGGGTCGTCGGGCGCAAAACCTGCTTGCGGATCAATATTTTATATGATTAGATAGCTTTATGATTTTTATAGTGGGTGCGGCCTGGATCGTGGGGCCGTGCCGATGCCTGTCAGGGGGGTGATGTCCGTTGCGATGGCGCCGTCCCTTGGCGCGGCCCGGCCCGGCCCGCATGCCGGCCGGGCACCATGGTGGGACCGAAGGCCATGGTGGGACCGAATGAAGGAAGGGACAGCGGATGTCTGAAGACGGCAAGGACCTCCCGAAGCGCGTGGCGATCCGCGACGACCTGCTGACGAAACCCCTGGACGACCTGGACAAGGTCCGGCTGGTGGGCTCCCGGTGCCGGCAGTGCGGCGAAACCTCGCTTGGCGAACGCGGCCGCTGCCCCAATTGCGGCAGCGGCGACATGGAGACCCGGGAACTGGGCACGGAAGGCACGCTGTGGACCTATACGGTGGTCCGCAACAGGCCCCCCGGCAAGTATCGCGGCCCGGACCCGTTCCAACCCTTCTGCATGGGCCTGGTGGAACTGCCCGACGGCTTGCGGGTCAACGCCCTGGTCGAAGGGGACGTCGAGGAGATGGAGATCGGCGTGCCCCTGCGCCTGCGCGTTTTCGTGCACCATGAGAACGAGGCGGGCCAGGAAGTGGTCGGGTTCGCCTTCGCGCGCACCGACAAACCGTGAGATTGAGGGAGAACGTCCATGTCTGATGTTGTCATCCTGGGTATCGGCATTCATCCCTTCGGCCGGTTCGACAAGACCTTCGAGGAGATCGGCGCGGAAGCCGCGGCACAGGCGATCGACGACGCCGGCGTGACCTGGCAGGACATCCAGACCGCCTACCTGTCGCGCATGTACCTGCCGGCCACGTCCGGCGCCCGCATCCTGCGGCGCCTGGGCAGCACCGACATTCCCATCTGCGATATCGAGGCCGCCTGCGCCAGCGGCGGCGTGGCCCTGCGCCAGGCCATCCTGGCCATCCGTTCCGGCGAGATCGACCTGGCCCTGGTGCTGGGCACGGAAAAGATGCCCCGCGGGTTCATGGACCCCAGCATGATCTATGCGCCCTGGCAGGTGGCCATGGGGCTGTCGCTGAACCCCAGCTATTGGTCCATGCGGGCCAAGCGGCACATGTACGAACACGGCACCAGCGAACTGCAGATCGCCAAGGTGGCCCACAAGAACCACCGCAACAGCGTCCACAACCCCAACGCCATGTACCGCAAGGAATTCAGCATGGAGAAGATCATGGAATCGCCGCTGGTGTGCGATCCCATCCACCTGCTGGAAATCTGCGCCCCCAACGACGGCGCGGCGGCCGTGGTGGTGGCCTCCAAGGAGCGGGCCGCCAAGTTGGGCGGCCGGCCCATCCAGGTCGACGCCTGCGTCCATACCCTGGCCACCTATTCGTCCGACTTCCGCTGCCCGGCCGACAGCATGAGCGCCACCATGGCGCCCCCGGGGCCCACGTCGGCCACGGCCAGGAAGGCCTACGAGATCGCCGGCATCGGCCCCCAGGACATCGACTGCTTCGAGGTGCAGGACACCGACGCCTTCTGCGAGATCGAGATCTACGAGGACATCGGCCTGTGCGGGCTGGGTGAGGGCGGCGCGCTGATCGACAGCGGCCGCACCGAGATCAACGGCGACACGCCGGTCAACATGAGCGGCGGGCTGATCTGCAAGGGCGAGCCCGTGGGGGCGTCCCACCTGGGCCAGATCCACGAGATCGTGTCCCAGTTGCGGGGCGATTCCGGCCCGCGCCAGGTTTCGGGCGCCAGGACCGGCATGGCCCACGTGCTGGGGGCCGGCGGCAACTGCGCCGTCACCATCATGAGCCGGTAGCCCCCGGGCCGTGGGCGGGGAACGCGGCGGGGCGGATCGGCGCCCCATGGTGGCCCTTCTGGGCACGGTGCCGCCCGACGTGCGCGACGCCGTCGCCGCGCGGGCCGACCTGATCGACGCGGCGGCGCTGGCGGCCCTGCCGGCGGACCGGCGCCAGGGCATCACCCGCGGCCTGACCACGGCCATGAACGGCCTGGACGCGGCCATGATGGCCCTGCTGCCGAACCTGGCGTCGATCACCAGCGTGGGGGCGGGCATGGACCGGTTCGATCCGCCGGCCCTGGCGGCACGGGGCATCGCCCTGTATCCCACGCCCGACGTGATGACCGAGGACACGGCCGAGGCCGCCGTCGGCCTGGTGTTCGCCCTGCTGCGCAACATCGTGGGCAACGACCGTTTCGTGCGGCGCGGCGACTGGGCCCGCGGGCGGGCGCCCTATGGCCGGCGCGTGTCGGCCTGCCGGGTGGGCATCGTCGGGCTGGGGCGCATCGGCGGCCGCATCGCCGCCAAGCTGACCGCCCTGGGGTGCGACGTGTCCTATACGGGCCGCGGCGAAAAGGAAGGTCCCTGGCGGTTCGAGCCGGACCTGGGCCAACTGGCCCGCCAGGTGGACGTGCTGGTGCTGAGCTGCGCCGGCGGCGACGCCACCCGGGGCCTGGTCGATGCCCGCATCCTGGGCCTGCTGGGGCCCGATGGCTACCTGGTCAACGTGGCGCGGGGGTCGGTGGTGGACGAACCGGCGCTGCTGGACGCCCTGGAACGGGGGGGCATCGCCGGCGCGGCGCTGGACGTGTTCGCCAGCGAACCGAACCTCGACGCCCGGTTCCTGGACCTGCCCAACTGCATCCTCCAACCCCATGCCTCGGTCTACACGCGCGAGAACCGGCGGGACCTGATGGCCGAAGTGATCCGACTGCTGGGCCTGTAACATGGACGGCCCCGGCACCCACAGGGAGACACGGGCATGCCCATAACCGACGCCATGGTCAGCGAGGCCACGCGGACGCTGTTTTCCCGCGCCCTGCGGAAGGTGCCCGAGGACACCAAGGCGGCCCTGGCCCGGGCCCTGGAAACGGAAACCAACGAAACGGCCCGCCGCACCCTGGGGCTGCAACTGGAAAGCGCCAATCTGGCCGAAAAGCTGGACTGCTTCGTCTGCTCGGACAGCGGCGTGCCCACCTATTTCGTCAAGATCGGCAGCCGGGCCGACCTGGCCTGCGACTTCAAGGCCGCCATCCGGGCCGGCTACGAGACCCTGGTCGAAACCATCGACCCGCCGTTGCTGAAGCACGTGACCAACCCGCTGACCCTGGAACGGTCGCACCTGGGCAAGGACATCCCCCTGGTCACCTACGATGTCGAGAGCGGCGCCGACTACGTGGAGATGGTCTGCTCGCCCAAGGCCCTGGGGTCCGGGCGCTGGGCGGCCCTGGAGCTGTTCACCTTTCCCTCCCTGGAGCAGATCGAGACCTTCATCCTGGACGTGGCCATCAAGGCGGGCGCCCAGCACTGTCCGCCGGTGGTCATGGGCGTGGGCATCGGCGGCTCCTTCGACCATTGCGCCGGCATGGCCAAGAAGCAGACCCTGCGCCCCGTGGGCGAGGCGAACCCGGACCCCACCCTGGCGGACATGGAGGCGCGCCTGTTCCGGGCCGTCAACGGGCTGGGCTTCGGCCCCATGGGCACCGGCGGCGACACCACCGTGCAGGCGGTCCACGTGGACTATGCCTGCGGCCACGGGTTCACCCCCGTGGCCGTGTGCTTCAACTGCTGGATCAACCGCCGCACCCGGGTGCGCATGTGGGGCGACGGCCGCATGGAATGGGGGGAGTGATGATCACCGAACACGACCTGACGCTGCCCCTGACCGAGGCGGCGGTGCGCGCCCCGCGGGCCGGCGACGTTGTGTACCTGACCGGCGAGGTCTTCGCCACGGCGGGCCTGCCCACCCACGACCGCCTGCTGGGCTGCCTGGATGGTGCCGAGTCCCCGCCCTTCAACATGGCCGGCGGCGCCCTGTTCCACCTGGGCAGCCTGAACGAGGACGGCGACGACGGCCTGCCGCGCATCGTCTACATGAACCCCACCACCAGCACCCGCTTCGATGCCCACATGCCGCGGCTGATCCCGGGCCTGGGGCTGCGCGCCACCGGCGGCAAGGGCGGGCTGGGTGCCGATTCCGTGCGGGCCATGGCGGCCTGCGGCTGCGTCTACCTGTCGTTCCTGGGCGGCGGGGCGCCGATCCTGACGGCGGCGGTGCGGCGGGTGACGGGCGTGGGGTGGCCGGAAATGATCTCCCACTACCGCATCGTGCGCCTGGAGGTCGACCGCCTGGGACCCCTGACCGTGGGCATCGACGCCCAAGGCAACAGCCTGTACCAGCAGGCGTCGGACACGGCGCGGGAACGGCGCGGCGCCCTGCTGGACGGGTTGCGCGCCTAGGGTCTACGGCGTGTCGCGATGGTCCAGGATGGCCGCCGCCAGGCGGCCGGCGGCGGCCAGCCCGTCCGGGTCGATTCCGGTGTCGTATCCCTTGTCCTCGACAAACCGTACCAGCGATTGGGTTGCGACGTTGCCGTTCTTGCCGGGCGCATAGGGGCAGCCCCCCAGGCCCGAGACCGACGAGTCAAAGGTCCGCACGCCCCGCTCCAGGCACACGGCCACGTTGTCCAGCGCCCGGCCGCCCGTGTCGTGGAAGTGCCCCGCCAGGTGCTCGGCCGGCAGGCGCGCCGTCACCGCGTCCAGCATGGCGGCCACGGTTTCCGGCGTGCCGCGGCCGATGGTGTCGCCCAGGCTGATTTCATAGCACCCTATGTCGAACAGGGCGGCGGCCACCTTGGCCACGGTTTCCGGCGCCGTCGGCCCGTCGTAGGGGCAGTCCGTCACGCAGGACACGTAGCCCCGCACCGGCACGCCGGCCTCGCGGGCCCGGTCCATCAGGGGGACGAAGCGGCCGTAGCTTTCCTCGATGGAGCAGTTGATGTTCTTTCGGCTGAAGCCCTCGGACGCCGCGGCGAAGATGGCCACCTCGTCGGCCCGGCCCTCCAGGGCGTTTTCCAGGCCCTTCAGGTTGGGGGTGAGCACGGCGTAGGCGACCGCCGGCCGGCGCCGGATGCCGGCCATCACGGCCCCGGCGTCGGCCAGTTGCGGCACCCACTTGGGGCTGACGAAGCTGGTCACCTCGATCTTCCGGAAGCCGCAGGCGGACAGCGCGTCGACCAGGGCGATCTTGGTTTCGGTGGGCACCAGGGCCTTCTCGTTCTGCAGGCCGTCGCGGGGCCCCACCTCGAACACGGTTACCTTTTCTCGCATGGCGGTCATCCTGTCAGTGGCCTTCGGTCAGGGTCTCGGGCAGCCAGGTCACCAGGTCCGGGAACAGGATGAACAGGACCAGGATGGCAAGCTGCATCAGGAAGAACGGGATCACGCCCAGGTACACCTGCTCGATGCCGATCCCCGGCGGCAGCACGCCCTTCAGGTAGAACAGCGTGTAGCCGAAGGGCGGCGAGATGTAGGCCATCTGCGCCGTGATCAGGAACAGCACCCCGAACCACAGCGGGTCGAAGTTCAGGCTGTGCACGATGGGCAGGAACACGGGAACGCACAGCAGGATGATGCCGATCTCGTCCAGGAACAGCCCCAGGAAGATCAGGATCAGCAGCATTGCCGCCAGCACCAGCCATCGGCCGGTCTCCAGATCGCGCACCAGGTCGAGCACGCTATCGGCGCCGCCGGTGGCGGTGAACACCGATATGAAGGCCCGGGCGCCGATGGTGATCCACAGGATCATGGCCGTCACCCGCAGGGTCTCGAAGGCGGAATCGTTCAGCAGCCGGAACCGGAGCTGCCCGGTCAGCGCCGCGCACACCAGGGTGCCGATGACGCCCACGGCCGCCGCCTCGGTGGGCGTGGCCAGCCCCATGTAGATGGAGCCCAGCACCGACAGGATGACGAAGAAGGGCAGGACCAGGGATTTCAGCGCCAGCACCTTTTCCCGCAGGCTCACGTTGGCCGCGTCCTCGGGCGCCGGGGCCAGGTCGGGGTTGATCCAGGCGCGGATCAGGATGTAGGCGCAGTAGGCCGTGGCCAGGATCAGCCCCGGCACCACGCCGGCGATGAACATCTTGCCGATGGAGATCTGCGCCGTGATGGCATAGACGATGGTGACCACCGACGGCGGGATCAGGATGCCCAGCGTGCCGCCGGCGCAGATGGCGCCCAGGGACAGCGGCGTGTTGTAGCGCCGCCGCAGCATGGACGGCAGGGCCAGGATGCCCATGGCCGCCACGGCCGCGCCGACCACGCCGGTCATCGCCGCCATGATCGTGCAGATGATGATGGTGCCGAAGGCCAGCCCGCCGCGCAGGTTGCCGAACCACTTCTCCATGGCCGCGTACAGGTCTTCGATGATGCCCGAACGCTGCAGGATGGTCGCCATCAGCACGTAGAGCGGGATCGCCATCAGGGCGTCCGAGGTCATGGTCTCGAACGTGTTGAGCACGGCGACGATCAGCGCCCCCGGCCCCCAGGCGACGATGGTGATGGTGAAGGCGATCAGGCCCAGGACGAAGGCCAGGGGCGCGCCGGTCAGCATCAGCAGGACCAGCGACAGGAACATCACCGGAAGGATGCCGTCCCCCATCATGGCGGCGGCGCCTTTTCCGGCGGGCGGGGCAGGAACAGCTCGGCCACGGCCTGGGCCACCATCAGGAAGCAGGCCAGCGGCAGCATCATCTTGGCCGGCCAGACCACCGGGTTCCAGCTGGAATAGCTGGTCTCGTTCAGGCTGATGGAGTTGATGGCCAGCGGCAGGCTGAAATAGAGCAGCACCCCGGCGAAGGCCGCGGCCAGCACGAAGCCCAGGCGCACCAGCAGGCGCGCGAACGGGCCCGACGCCCGGTCCGACACGATATCCACCGCCACATGCCCGCCCAGGTGCAGCAGGTGGGGGCCGCCCAGCAGGAAGTAGGGGCCGAACAGCAGGGTCGACAGCTCCGGCGCCCATTCGGTCGGATGGGAAAAGGCGTAGCGGGCCACCACCTCCAGCGCCATGAGCCCCACGATCACGAAGATCACCAGGGCCGCCAGGCGGAAGATCCAGGCGTTGAGTCGCGTGATGGCCAGGGCCAACGGAACCATGATCTCACCCTCCACTCCGGACCACTACTGTGGTCCGGAGTCGAAGTGACGACAAGTCACGGGAACGCCGGCGGCGGGGCCGGCGCGCGGGTCAGGTCACAGCAGCCCCAGGTCGCCCATCAGGGCCTTCTGGGAGCCGAGCACCTCGCGGGCCAGGGCGTCGTCGCCGGCGGCCTTGTCCCACGCGGCGATGGCCTTGGCGCGGGCCTGGGCCACGTCGGCCGGGTCCAGCTGAATGACCTCGACTCCGGCGGCCTTGAACTTCTGCAGGTATTCGCCGTTGGACACGATCAGTTCCTGGCGCAGGGTGCCGGAAACCTCGCGCGCGGCCACGGCCAGGGCGGCCTTTTCCTGGTCCGACAGGGTGCCCCAGGCGCCGGTGTTGGCGACATAGCAGGTTGCCGTCGTCGGCTGGTGCACGCCGGGCAGGATCAGGTACTTGGCGACCTCATGCAGCCCTTCCTCGTAGTTGGCCTTGATGTCGCCGCGGTCGGCGATGTCGATCAGGCCCTTGTCGAGGGCGGAATAGACCTCGCCCGTCGGCAGGGGCGAGACGGCGATGCCGAATTCCTTCATCACCACCGAGGCCAGGCCGACGAAGCGGCCCTTCAGGCCGTTCATGTCGGCGATCTTGCGGATCGGCACCTTGGAATGGATGGGCTCCTCGCCGTACACCGTGGGGGCGATGTAGGTCAGCCCGGCCGGCGCATAGCTCTTGCGGGCCAGGTCGAGCCCGCCGCGCTCGTAGAACCAGGCCTCGAACTGGTCCGCCTCGGGGAAGCCGAACGGCACCGAGGAGGTGAACCCGTGGGCCGGGATCTTGCCGGCCGTGTAGCCGTCGTAGGTCTTCATCAGCTGGAAGGCGCCGCCGCGCACGGCATCGAAAGCCTGGGCGGAGGGGACGATCTGGCCGCCCGAGAACGCCTTGATCTCCAGCGAGCCGCCGGTCAGCTCGGCCACCCGCTTGCAGAAGGCCTCCTCATGCTTCATGGGCGTGGTGCCGCCGCCCCACAGGGCCTGCATGCGCCAGGTCTTTTTCGACTGGGCGCGCGCTTCCAGGCTGGTCGCCGCGACGATCGCCGGCGCGCCCAGGGCGGCCGCCGTGGCGCCTTTCAAGAACTTCCGTCGTTGGGTGTTGGTCATCGTTTCCTCCCAATTTTGATTGGTCTAGTCGGATCCCAGCAGGGATTTGGCTTTGTCCACGCTCACGTCGCCGGCGGCCGCCATGGCCTTGGCGATGCGGTCCACGTCCGGGCCTTCAGCGCCGGCCAGGATGGCGATGTTGCGGGCGTGCAGGGTCATGTGGCCGCGCTGGATGCCCTCGGTGGCCAGCGCCCGGATGGCCGCCATGTTCTGCGCCAGCCCGACGGCGGCGATCACCTGGCCCAGCTCGCCGGCCGAGGCGACCTTCAGCATCCGCAGGGCGGCCTGGGCGGCGGGGTGGGTCTTGGTGGCGCCGCCCACGAGCCCCAGGGCCATGGGCACCTCGATGGTGCCCACCAGCTTGCCGGCGGTGGACATCTCCCAGCGGGTCAGCGAGCTGTAGGTGCCCGACCGGGCCGCATAGGCATGGGCGCCGGCCTCGATGGCCCGCCAGTCGTTGCCCGTGGCCACCACAACGGGGTCGATACCGTTCAGCACCCCCTTGTTGTGGGTGGCGGCGCGGTAGGGGTCGATGACGGCCAGGGTGCAGGCCTCGACCATGCCGCGGACGACCTTTTCGCCGTCCAGGGTCTTGGTGTTGAACACCTTGGGCTCCAGCTCCACCTTGGCCCGCACCAGGCGCAGGTCGGCCAGGTTCGACAGGATCCGCAGCCGCACCTGGCCGCCGGTGATCTTCTCCACCTCGGGGGCCAGCATCTCGGCCATGGAATTGACCGTGTTGGCGCCCATGGCATCGCGCACGTCCACCAGGATGTGCATGACCACCATGGGCCCCACGGGCGTGTCGGGGAAGGTGTGGACCTCGATGGACTTGCAGCCGCCGCCCAGGCCGATCAGCACCTTGTCGCGGGAATTGGCCATCTCGATCAGCGCGTCCGCCTGTTCGAGCAGGCGGAACCGGGCGCCTTCCGGGTCGGACACGCCCAGCACCTGGATCTGGGCCCGCATGAGGGGCTGGGTCGCCCCGGCCGTGAAGCCGCCGCCGTCGCGCGCCAGCTTGGCCATGTAGGACGCCGCGGCGACGATCGAGGGTTCCTCGACCACCATGGGGACCAGGTATTCCTTGCCGTTGACCAGGAAGTTGGTGGCCACGGCGAAGGGCAGCTCGAACTTGCCGATGACGTTCTCGATCATGCCGTTGGCCAGGGTCATGGGCAGCACGTCGCGCCCGGCGATGATGGCGCTGTCGTCGTCGGTCAGCCCGGCGGCGGCGCACACGGCGCTGCGGCGCTGGTCGGGGTCCATGTTCCGGATGTTCTCGATCCGCGAGCTCACCGGGCGGTCAAAATTCTCGGCCATCCTTTCCTCCCAATCTTTACGCCCATTGGTACGCCCGTGGACGTGGCGCGGGAAGGTACAGTTGCCCCCTATTGTTGGCTGCTGTACCATCCCATTTCCTAGTACAGTTGAGGACCGGATGGGAAAGGTCGACCGCATCGTTGAAACCCTGGGTGCGCAGATCCGCGACGGCGCGCTGAAGCCGGGGCGGCGCCTGCCGTCCCTGCGGGCCGCCGCCCTGGAATTCGGGGTGTCCAAGAACACCATCGTCGATGCCTACGACCGCCTGTGCGCGGCGGGGCTGGCGCGGCCCATCCACGGGTCGGGCTTCTACGTCACGCGCCCCGACGCGGCGCCGGCGGACCTGAACGTGCCGCCGAAACACGTGGTGGAGGCGGTGAACAGCATCTCGCTGCTCAACGCCCAACTGGTGCGCGGCCTGACGATCCGCATCGGCGACGGCCGGCCGCCGGAATCCTGGATGCGGGATTCCCTGCGCGGCGCCCTGCACGCCAAGGTGCGGCGCAGTTTCGAAAGCGACCGGATCGGCTATGGCAACGCCTTCGGCTACAACAGCCTGCGCGAGCGGATCGCCATGCGCCACCGGACCATGGGGCTGCCCATTTCCGTCGACCAGATCGTCACCACCTTCGGCGCCAACCACGCGCTGGACCTGATCACCCGCCGGTTCCTGGAACCCGACGACGCGGTGCTGGTGGATGATCCCGGCTACTATCCCCTGCTGGCCAAGCTGAAGCTGTCGAAGAACCGGGTGCTGGGGGTGCCGCGCACGCCATACGGGCCCGACGTCGACGTGCTGGCCAGGCTGGCCCAGCGGCATGGGCCCAAGATCTTCTTCACCCAGTCCACCTGCCAGAACCCCACCGGCACGTCGATGACGCCGGCCGTGGCCCACGCGGTGCTCCAGGTGGCGGCCAAGCACGGCATCCTGGTGGTCGACAACGACCCCTTCGTGGACCTGCCCGGCGACCATGGCACCCGCCTGGCGACGCTGGACCAGTTCAACTCGGTGGTCGCCATTTCCACCTATTCCAAGCTGCTGTCGGCCAGCTTCCGGGTCGGCTACCTGGTGGCGCCGAAGCCCATCGCCAACGAGATCGCCGAGCTGAAGCTGGTGACGGTGGTGAACAGTTCGCGGTTCCTGGAGATCGTCATCGCCGAAATGATCATGACCCAGCGATACCAGCGCCACCTGAACGACCTGGCCCGCCGCCTGAAAGAGGCCTACGGCGCCTTCCATGATCGCATCGACAAGCTGGGGCTGGACGTGTTCAGCCGCCAGGCCTCGGGGTTCTACACCTTCCTGCTGCTGCCGCCGGGGCTGGACGAGGAGACGCTGATGCGCGAGGCCATCGACCGGGACATCTTCCTGGCCCCGGGCAAGCTGTTCCACACCACGGGCGACGGGAACCCGCCGGCCCTGCGGGTCAACGTGGCGCGGGCGAACGAACCCCGGTTCTTCAATTTCCTGAAATCGACCCTGGCCGCCCACGGCCGCTGAATTCGTCATCGGGGCCATAAAGCAGGCGAAACGCCGGAAGGCTTGCGACGGCCGCGTACGGCGGCCCGCGCTTGCGGGATCGCCGACCTTGTTGCGCCAACGGCCGGTCAACTCGAACGGGAGCACCCGATCCACATCCTGTTCCCGCACCCCATCGGGCCTTCCGGCTTCAGGGGACCCGGGGGCAGGGGACGGTCAGGGGGCGAGCTCCAGTGCCGCCGACAAATCGGACTGCCGGGCGCTTTCGAAAATGATCGACGTCTCGATGCGGTGAATCTCCTCCCGCGACGAGAACCGTTCGACGACGACGCGGTGCAGGTGGTGGGTGTCGCGCGTGCACAGCTCCACAAGGGCGTCGAACCGGCCGCTGATCATCCAGGCCGCCCGAACCTCGGGGATCCGCAGGACCTCGGCGATGAAGCGGTCCAGGTTGGTCTTCTCGTGCTCCGACATCTGGATGAACAGCAGGGCCTTCAGGGACAGGCCCAGGCGGTCCAGGCGCACGTCGATGTGCGTGCCCGACAGGATGCCGCCATCGAACAGGCGCCGGGTCCGTTCGTGCACGCTGGAGGGGGATAGCCCCACCGCCCCGGCGAGCTCCTTGTTGCTGATCCGTGCATTCTTCGACAGAAGCGCCAGGATCCGCCGATCCGTTCGGTCAAGGGGTGTCATGGCGCCAGAACTCCGAATTCACTTCGTTTGTGGGCTTCCAGGGCAGGAAATATACTCCGAAGGTGCCGTTCGGACAAAATTTCGTTCGGCGATTTGATGTCCTGAGAGACAGGTGTGAAGACCCGCCATGTTTGATACCAAGATCGCCATCGTCGTCCGCGACGACCTGCTGGTCTGGCAGAAGCTGAACGTCACCGCCTTCCTGACCAGCGGAGTCCTGGGTGCCGACGAGACCCTTCTGGGGGAGCGGTACGCCGATGCCAGCGGCCGGACCTACCGGCCCCTCATCATCCAGCCGATCATCGTGCTGGCCACCGACGGGGCCGGCCTGGCCCGCATCCACGCCCGCGCCTTGGACCGCGGCGTGGACATGGCCATCTACATCGCGGACATGTTCGCCACCGGCCACGACGCGGCCAACCGGGCCGCCGTGCGGCAACATGCCACCGAACTGCTCGACCTGGTGGGGCTGGCCTTGCGGGATGACAGGAAGGTCGTCGACAAGATCACCAAGGGCGCGAAGATGCATCCCTGAGCGGTCGGCGGGTTCGGCCGCCCGGCGCTACCTTCCAACCCGCAGCACACCTTGGCCTTACAGCAGGTCGTCGGGGAACCGGGCGGCCATGTGATCGATCAGGGCGCGCACCGCCGGGGGCAGGCCGCGCCGGGTGGTGAACACGAAATGCACGATGCCCGTCTGGCCGCGCCAATCGGGCAGGACCCGGACCAGGTGCCCGGCCTCCAGGGCCCGCAGGCAGACATGCCAGGGCAGGAGGGCGACCCCAAGGCCGGCGAGCGCCGCCTCGCGCACCGCGATCATGTCTCCGCACCCCAGCCGCGCCTCTTGCCGGTGGGTGAACGCGCGGCCATCGGCCGTTTCCAGGGCCCATTCGGTTTCCGCGTCGGCATCGTCGGTGGCCAGCAGGGGTACGCGGGCCAGGTCGTCCGGCGAGCGCACGCCGCCGGCCAGCGCCGGGCCGGCGACAAGGATGCGGGTGGAGCGGCCCAGGGTGCGCATGGTCAGTTCGGCATCGCTGGTCAGCTCGGTGCGGACCCGCAGCGCCAGGTCGACCCGCTCGCCGATCAGATCGACGGGCCGGTCCGTCGCCAGCAGCTGCAGCCGGACCTTGGGATGCTGCCGGAGGAAGCCGCCGACCAGGCCGGAGACCAGCTCGACCATCCCGGTCGGGCAACTGAAGCGCACGCGCCCCTGGGGTTCGGACCGGGCCTGCCGGACCAGCGCCTCGGCCTGCTCGGCTTCAAGCTGGATCGCCCTGCAGCGTTCGTAGAACGCCTGGCCGATATCGGTGACCCGGAAGCGGCGGCTCGAACGCTCGATCAACCGCAGCCCCAGCCGCTCCTCCAGGCCGGCGACGCGCCGGCTGAGCTTCGACTTGGGTTCGCGCAGCGCCCGGCCGGCCGCCGCGAACCCGCCATGGCTCACGACTTCGGCGAAATAGGCAAGATCGTTGAGGTCGGTTTTCATCGTTCTATAAAAAGAACGATACGGCCTGAAATCGACGACTACAACCCCTATCGTTTCATATGCATCTCTTTTGCATGCGGCGAGACGGTCTCGACCGCCTGCACGGGAGAAAGAACATGAGCAAGTTTGACAACAAGGTCGTCGTGGTCACCGGCGGCACCAGCGGCATCGGCCTGGGAACGGCCAAGGCCTTCGCGGCACGGGGGGCGGTGGTCTACATCACCGGCCGCCGCCAGGAGGCGCTGGACGCCGCCCTGCGGGCCATTGGCGGCAACGTGACCGGCGTGCGCGGGGACATGTCGAGCCTGGCCGATCTCGACCGGCTCTACGACACGGTCCAGCAGCGGCACGGGCAGATCGACGTGCTGTTCGTCAATGCCGGCGGCGGCGAACTCGCGCCGCTCGGCGCGATCACCGAGGAACACTACCAGCGGACCTTCGATACCAACGTGAAGGGGGTGCTGTTCACCGTCCAGAAGGCCCTGCCGGTGCTGCGTGACGGTGCGTCGATCATCCTCACCTCGTCCACCACCGGCACCGCCGGCACCGCCAGTTTCAGCGTCTATTCGGCCAGCAAGGCCGCGGTGCGCAACTTCGCCCGCAGCTGGATCCTCGATCTCAAGGATCGCCACATCCGCGTCAATGTGGTCAGCCCGGGATTGACCGAAACCGCCGGCCTGAACGACCTGTTCGGCGGCGGCGAGCCGGCCGAAGGCGCCAAGAACGCCATGATCGCCACCATTCCCGCCGGGCGGATCGGCCAGCCGGAGGATATCGCCCAGGCGGTGCTGTTCCTGGCTTCCGAGGAGTCGGGCTTCGTCAACGGCATCGAACTGTTCGTCGATGGCGGCATGAACCAGGTGTGAGGCGCGGTGGGCCGGCTGCGCGGTGGGGCGGCCGCCGCGCCTGCGCGCCGGGCTTACCTTTGGGGCTGGGAAATTGGCCCGAAAAGGTGCACAGATGGTGCTTGTCGCGGGCCCGGGGGGAGCCGCCGGGCCCAGGGGAGAACGAGCACCATGTCGAGATCGGAACGCCTGACGGGCCTGACCTTCAGGGAACAGTTGCCGGTGGTTCTGGTCGGCCTGGGGCACGGGGGCGTGCACTGGGTGGCCGCCGCCTTCTATGTGCTGCTGCCCTACCTGGCGCGGGACCTGGACCTGTCCTATACCCAGGCCGGGCTGCTGGTCACCCTGTTCCACGTCACCTCGGTGCTGACCAACTTCGGCAGCGGCCTGCTGGTGGACATCACAGGCAAGCGGGTGCTGTTCCAGGTGCTGTCCCTGGTGGTCTGCGCCCTGGCCCTGGCCGGGTTCGGCGTGGCCGGGTCGCTGCTGTGGCTGGGGCTCATGGTCGTGTTCATCGGCGCCTCCAACAACCTGTGGCATCCGGCCGCCATCTCGTTCCTGTCGCGGCGGTTCCCGCGCAACAAGGGCTATGCCCTGTCGATCCACGCCACGGGGGCCAACCTGGGCGATGCGGTCGCCCCCCTGGCCGCCGGCGCCCTGCTGGCGTTCCTGTCCTGGGGGCCGTCGGCCAGCATCGTTGTCATCCCCGTGCTGGTGGTGGCCGCGTTGCTGGCCCTGATCCTGCGCGACGACGCGGCCAAGGATTCAAAGGGCCTGACGTTCCAGGGCTACCTGGAAGGCATGGGCAAGGTGGTGCGCGACGGCAACGTGCTGGGCCTGTGCCTGATGTCGGGCCTGCGCACCATGGCCCAGGCGGGGCTGCTGGTGTTTCTGCCGCTGTACCTGACCGACGAGATGCACCTGGGCCCCCTGTGGATGGGCCTGGCCCTGGCGGTGATGCAGTCGGGCGGGGTGCTGGCCGCGCCCGTGGCCGGCGTGGTGTCCGATCGCATCGGCCGCCGGCCCATCGTGGTCGGCGGGCTGAGCCTGTCCACGGTGCTGATCGTCCTGCTGGCGGTCGTCGGCACGGGGTTGCCGTTCATCGTCGGCATCGCCCTGCTGGGCTTCGCCCTGTTCGCCGTGCGCCCCGTGGTGCACAGCTGGATGATGGACATCACGCCACCGGAACTGGGCGGTTCGGCCACCAGCCTGATGTTCGGCGTGCAGGCCGGCCTGTCGGCCCTGGCGCCGCTGATCGGCGGGGTGATCGCCGACCACTACGGGCTGGGCAGCGTGTTCTACTTCCTGGCCGCCATCATGCTGGCCGCCAACCTGGCCGTGGTCACCCTGGTCCGCCAGCGCATCCCCGAATAACCCCCGGCCCCTGCGGGGCGGGGGCAATTCCTGGAAACTGATGCCATATCAGTGAGTTGACGGGCCCGGCACGGCCGCCCGCGATCCACGCCGCCATTTCCCCTTGACCGCATGGGGGTTCTCTTCTACAAAAATAAAAAAACCGGCCAGCCGGACGGAAAATATCTGAACATACACGTTCAGGGAGACGTTCAGTGACCAAGGGAACGTGCGCCACGGCCTGCGGCGCAGGTGGCGCGGGATGGCAGCTCGCCAAAGGCCGGGCGGGCCGGCGGTGCCGGGGGCGGCGTCATGGACGACCGTAGCCGGCCGGGCGCGACGCCGTCCGGGCCGATCCCGGAGAGGGCCCCCGTGGCCTGGCGCGACCTGCGCGACTGGCTCGACCTCATCGACTCCCAAGGACATCTCAAACGCATCGCCGCGCCGGTGAACCCCGACGAGGACCTGTCGGCCATCACAGTCCTGGCCACCCAGGCGGCGGCCGATCCGCCGGCGCTGCTGTTCGAGAACGTCGAGGGCGACGCCATCGGTGCCCGGGTGCTGACCAACATGCTGGGCGCCAGCAAGGAGCGGTTCGCCCTGGCCGTGGGCCTGGACCCGGCACTGTCGGTGCGCGAGCTGGTGTCCGCCGCCCGGGGGCTGATGACCCGCCACATGCCGCCACGGCTGATCCCCAAGGACCAGGCGCCGGTCAACGAGGTGGTGCTGACCGGTGACGACGTGGACGTGACCCGGTTTCCTGCGCCCCGGTTCTGGCCCGGCGACGGCGGGCCCTATATCGGCACCGGCGACATCACCCTGACCCGGGGGCCGGACGCGGCGCGGATCAACGTGGGCTGCTACCGCCAGATGGTGCACGGGCCGCGGCGCGTCGGCATGTACTGCTCGCCGGGCAAGGGCGGCAAGTTCGACCGCGAGGCCTGGTGGGCCCGGGGCGAGCCCTGCGAGGTGGTGGCGGCCTATGGCGTCGATCCGGTCACCTTCCTGGTGTCGGGCCTGTCGTTCCCCAACGACCAGTCGGAGCTGGACGTGGCCGGCGGCATCCTGGGCGCCCCGGTGGAGCTGACCGAGGCGGAAACGGTGAGCCTGCCCATCCCGGCCCATGCCGAGATCGTCATCGAGGGCCTGCTGCATCCCGGCGACGAGGAACTGGAAGGGCCGTTGGGCGAATTCACCGGCTACTACGGCAACGAGCGGGCCCTGCAGCCGGTCATTCAGGTAACGGCCGTGCACCACCGGCGCAACCCCATCCTGACGGCGGCGGTGATGGCCAAGTATCCGTCGTGCGAGGTGGGCACCGGCTTCGCCATCATGCGCTCGGCCCGGGTGCTGGGCGACCTGGACCGCATCGGCGTGTCCGGTGTGACCGGCGCCTATGCCACCCCGGCGGCGGTGGGCGGCTACGGCATGCTGGTGGTTTCGGTGGCGCAGAAATACGCCGGCCACGCCCAGCAGGTGCTGGCCCTGGCGGCCCAATGCCCGGCCGCCGCGTTCTGGATCAAGTGGATCGTCGTGGTGGACGAGGACGTGGACCCCACGGACCTGCCGCAGGTCCTGTGGGCGCTGTCCACCCGCTGCCACCCCAGCGAGGACGTGGCGTTCCTGCGCGATACCTGGTCGAGCCCGCTGGACCCCAGCCGGTTCCCGCCCGAACTGCGGCCCTATGGTTCGAAGGCGTTGATCAACGCCTGCAAGCCCCACCGCCACATCA
>JAGREA010000434.1 GCA_020446745.1 Rhodobacterales bacterium
AGGCCATGCACACCGTCGCCAGGGCCACGATCGCCGTCGCGGTGTTCATCCTCATCGTCCGTCTCCTCGCTCCCCCGGCCCGCCCCGGTCCGGGAAACGGGCCCACCATGCGAAAATTGCGCCTGGGTAGAATAACCTGAATGAAACGTTCGGTAGTGGTTATATCCTTATAAGATATGCAAAAATTGTACCCGGCATGGGCCCGGCTTTGACCTCAGGACCTTTGGCCCGAGGCTGGACTCATTACATTTTTCATGTGTAAAAAAGGGCGACGCCGGAGCTCCACACCCGCCCGCGACCAGGGTTGCCGTGGCCGCCGGACGGCACGATATTAGATGACGCGCCCCAGCGCGGCCCCCGCCCCCAGGCCCGGACGGAACCCGCCATGCCCACCGCCGCCCAGATCGCGAACGCCCTGTACGGTGCCTGGCGCCTGGCCCTGTTCGACGCCGGCGGCATGTCCCATTTCGAGCGGACGGTGAGCGGGTTCTGGCGGTCGTTCTTCGCCGTGGCGGTGGTGATGCCCCTGTTCCTGCTGGTGTCGGCGGCGCAGATGGACCTGATTCCGGGCATCCGCTCGGAAGTCCACTACATGGCCATCCGCACCCTGTCGTTCATCATCCTGTGGCTGGCCTTCCCGGTGGTCATCTCGGGCGTGGTGCGCAGCCTGGGGCGGGACGAACGCTACATCGACTTCATCATCGCCTACAACTGGTCCCAGGCGGTGCAGAACCTGGTGTACCTGCCGCTGCTGATGATGATTCTGGCGGGCTTGATTCCGGCCGCCGTGGCGCCGCTGCTGACCACCGCGGCCATCGCCTGGTCGCTGATCTACACCTGGTACGTGGCCCGGGTGGCGCTGAACATCTCGCCCCTGGCGGCGGTGGGGATCGTCGCCATCGATTTCCTGCTGGGCACGGTGATCATGGCCTTCTCCGGCCACCGCCTGATGGGGGGTTAGGCGCCTAGCTGAGGCCCAGCCAGGTGGCCACGGCGCCCAGGCCGATGGCGAACAGCAGGGTGGGCGAGGTGATGACGCCGATGAAGGCCAGGATCAGGCCCAGGAAGGCCCACACCACCTGGCCCAGGAACAGGGCGATCACGCTGCACAGGAAGCCGAACGGCACGAACCAGACGGAAAAGAAGATCCCCAGAATCCCGAACGCCACCGAGGCATAGCCCATGATGGGCTGTTTCGGTTCCTGCCGTGGCTCGGGCCGCAGCCGCAATTCCTGCTGGTCCATTCCGAAGTCTCCCGTCTGATCGGCGCTCAGGCTACATCGACCGGCGGGTCGTCGTACAGGACTTCGGTCAGGTACAGGCCCGAGGCCGGGGCCGTGGGCCCGCCGGCCGTGCGGTCGCGGGCCTGCAGGGCGGCGGCAAGGTCGTCGGCCGTCCACTTGCCCTCGCCCACCAGGCGCAGGCTGCCCACCATGTTGCGCACCTGGTGGTGCAGGAACGACTTGGCCCGGGCGGTCACCAGGATCTCCTCGCCGTGGGACGACACGCCCAGGCCGTCCAGGGTCTTGACCGGCGACTTGGCCTGGCACTGGCTGGCCCGGAAGGTGGTGAAATCGTGGTGGCCCACCAGCACCGAGGCGGCGTCGGCCATGGCGTCCACGTCCAGGGGCGTGGGCACCCACCACACGCGGCCGCGTTCCAGCCCCGGCGGCGGACGGCGGTTGAGGATGCGGTACAGGTAGCGCCGCTCGCGGGCGTCGAACCGGGCGTGGAAGTCGTCGGCCACCCGGCGGGCGTCGCGCACCACCACCCGGTGGTGCTTCAGGTAGAAGTTCAGGCCGTCGCGCACGGCCCCGGAGTCCAGCTCGCGGTCCACATCCAGATGGGCCGCCTGGCCGATGGCGTGGACGCCGGCGTCGGTGCGCCCGGCCCCGTGCACCGTGGCCGCGTAACCGTCGCCGGCCTCGGGCGCCGCCTGGCCCTGGAAGGCGGCCAGGGCCTCTTCCAGCACCTGCTGCACCGACGGGCCGTTGTCCTGGCGCTGCCAGCCGACGAAGTCGGACCCGTCGTATTCCACGGTGATGCGATAGCGCGCCATCCGGTTTCCCCCCTTTGCCTAGGTGCCGCCTCCCGACGGCGTGCCGGCGCCGCCCACCACGGTGCCCCGGGGCACCGGGCGGCCGCGCAGCATTTCCGAGGCCGCCATGGCCCCCTTGCCCGAGCGCTGCACCCGGGTGGCGCGCAGGGCGTCGCGGCCGCAGGCCACGGTCAGGGCGTCGTCCAGCACCGTGCCCGGTTCGCCCTCGCCCGGCGCCACCTCGGCGGCCAGGATCTTCACCCGCTCGCCATGGATGATACACCAGGTGCCGGGCCAGGGGGTCAGGGCGCGGACCTGGCGGGCCAGGTCCTCGGCCGGGCGGGTCCAGTCGATCATGCCTTCGGCCTTGTCCAGCTTGCGGGCATAGGTGGCGCCGTCCTCGGGCTGGGGGACGGGCGTCAGGGTGCCGGCCTCCAGGCCCTCCAGGGCCTCCACCACCAGGCGCGCGCCCAGGATGGACAAGGCGTCGTGCAGGGCCCCGGCATCCATGGCCGGGGTGATGCGCACCCGTTCCGTCAGCAGCATGGCGCCGGTGTCCAGGCCCTCGTCCATCTGCATGATGGTGACGCCGCTTTCCCGGTCGCCGGCCTCGATGGCCCGCTGGATGGGCGCCGCGCCGCGCCAGCGGGGCAGCAGCGAGGCATGGACGTTGACGCAACCCAGGCGCGGCGCCGTCAGCACCGCCCGGGGCAGGATCAGGCCATAGGCCGAGACCACGGCGACGTCCAGTTCCAGGGCCCGGAAGGCTGCCTGCTCGGCCTCGCCCTTCAGGCTGGCCGGGGTGCGCACCGCCAGCCCCAGTTCGGCCGCCCGGGCGTGCACCGGGCAGGGATGTTCGTGGTGGCCGCGGCCGGCCGGCCGCGGCGGCTGGGCGTAGACGCAGGCCACCTGGTGCCCGGCCTCGATCAGGGCATCGAGCACGGGCACCGAGAAATCGGGACTGCCCATGAAGGCGAGGCGGAGGGCGCTCATGACGATATCCTAGACGGAAACCGCGTCCTGGCGGCGGGTCTTGGCCAGCTTGCGCAGGATCATCTTGCGCTTCAGGGCCGACAGGTAGTCGACGAACAGCACGCCGTCCAGGTGGTCCATTTCGTGCTGGATGCACTTGGACAGCAGGCCGTCGGCCTCCAGTTCGCGGATCTCGTTCTCGTGGTCGATGTAGCGCACCCGGATGCGTTCCGGCCGTTCCACCTCGGCGTACTGGTCGGGCAGGGACAGGCAGCCTTCCTCGACGCAGATGCTGTCGTCCGATTCCCAGACGATTTCCGGGTTGGCCATGCGGATGGGCCGGGGGTCCTCGTTCTCGCGCGCCACGTCCACCACCAGCACCCGCTTGGACACCCCCACCTGGGGCGCCGCCAGGCCGATTCCCCGGGCGCCGTGCATGGTGTCCAGCATGTCGTCCATGAGCCGGCGGATCTCGTCGTCCACCCGCTCAACGGGCTGGGCGACCTTTTTCAGGCGCGGGTCGGGGGCGATCAGGATCTCAAGCTTGGCCATGGCACCGGGAAACATGGTTCGTCGTTGTCGCCCAAGCACATAGGCCCTGGGCCGCGCCGCGTCAACCACCCACGGGGCGGCACGGCGGCGCGCCCAAGGGGCGAACCGGACCCTGCCTATTGCGTGAAGCGGACCTTGAACGTCAGCTCGGCCCGGCCCCCCGCCGGCACGGCCACGGACCAGCGCACCAGGTTGGCCGTCAGGCGCTGGTGAGGCGCGCTTTCGGCCAGCACCGTCCAGTCGCCGGGCAAGGATTCGTCCACCAGCACGGTCACCGCCATGTCCTTGGCGTTCTTCAGGGTCACCTTGTGGCCGCTGGTGAAGGTGCGCGGGCGGCCGCTGCCGGTCAGCTCGAAATCCGTCTGCACCCGCCGCGCCGTCACGTCGAAGGACTGGCCCAGGTCCAGGCGCGTGGTCTCGCCCACCGGCAGGTGGGGGATATGGCCGGACCCTGCCAGCAGCGGCGTGTTGGCCGGGCCGGGGCGGTAGACGCGCAACAGGCCGCCGGGCAGGGGCGCCCCGGGGCCGCCATCGCCCCCGGCGCCGTTTTCCAGCACCAGGCGCACGGTGGGGTGCAGGATGGCCTCGTTGGGGTCGCGGCCGTGGTAGTTGCCGCCGGACTGCAGCAGCCATTCCAGGGCCACGGGCATCTCCACCGGGTCGATCAGCGGCACCTGGCGGATCTCGCCGTGGGCCAGGTCCACGGGCCGGGGCAGGCGGTAGACGTACACATGCCCCGCCGCCTGGGCCGCGGGCACGTCGGCGGCCGCCTCGGGCGCCGCCATGGCGCGCATGGCCAGGGCCTTGGGCCGGGCCAGGGGCGGCGGCGCGGCCTGGTTCACCTGGCCGGCCACCAGGGTCACGCCGGCGTCGTCGAAGTCGGCGCCGCTGGTGTTGCCCAGGGTGGCCCGGCCCCGCAGCACCAGGCGGTCGCCGGCCGCGTTCAGGTTGCCCACGTAGTCGGCCGACCAGTTCAGGCCCCCGGCCATGTAGGTCAGGTCCACCCGCCGTTCGCCCGTCTGTCCCGGCGCGCCCGCCAGGCCCGCCGACACCGACGGCCGGGCCCGCAGACCGGGGGGCACGGCGGCATAGACGATGCGCCCGGCGGCGCCCGTTTCGATCCCCGCCGCCGTGGCGAACACGCCGCCGCCGTCGGCGCTGAGGACGCGGGCCGGGCGGCGGGTTTCCTCGCCCGTGGCCGGGTTCACGGTGACCAGGGTCACCTCGTCGCCCACCGAGCGGCGCAGCAGGGTGGCCGGCGACAGGGTTTCCAGCTCGGCCGCCTGGTCCAGCACCACCATGGGGCCGTCGGCCGCCAGGGTGACCGAGGTGCGGTCGATGGTGCGGGCGATGTCCTGGAACCGGAACCGTTCGGGCACCGCGCCCAGGACCAGGCGCCGCTGGTCGCGCACCAGGGACGATCCGCTGCCGTACAGGGTCAGGTCCAGGGCCGAACGGGAGTCGGCCCCCACCGGGATTTCGGCCCGGGCCGGCGGGGCGGCCAGGATCAGGGCGGCGGTCAGGCAGGGCAGAATCGCATGGCGCAACATGGCGGACCTCGGCGGACGGATGGGGCAAGGGGGCGAGTCTGCGACGGCCCGTCCGGCGGCGCAACCCGGTCGCCCAGACCGCCAGATATGGTTTGCGGTGGTCAGTGCTCGACCCGATCTTGTATGATCGCCGCCTGGTACGGAGACCCCATGGACCTGTCCCGCCTTGCCGCCGATCCCCTGTTGCAGGCCCTGGCCGCCGCCCTGGTGGTGGCCGTGGGGCTGCTGGCCGTGCTGTGGGCGCGCCTGTCCGCCGGCCGGCAGCAGGCCGAGACGCTGCGCACCGAGCGCGACGAGGCCCACGGCGCCCTGCACGAGGCCCGGGCCGAGGCCGCCGAGCGCATCGCCGCCATGACCGCCGAGACCGCCCGCGCCGACACCCGGCGCCAGGAAACGGAACGGGCCCTGGACCGCCTGTCGGCCGAGCGCGACGGCGCCGAGGCGGCCCGCCAGGCGGCCGAACGGGCCCGCGAGGCGGCCCAGCGCCGGGCCGACCTGAGCGACCAGGCCCGCGCCGAGACCGACAAGCGCATGGCCGACTGGGAAACGGCCCGCCAGCAGAGCCTGGAGGCGGCCAAGGCCTCGGTGCTGAAGACGGCCACCGAGCTGTCGTCCAAGCTGCTGGCCGACCACAAGCGCGAGACCGAGGCGGCCAAGAAGGAAAGCGAGCAGCGGGTGGCCAAGGCCACGGAATCGCTGCTGGGCGAGGTCAAGGGCCTGTCGGAAACGGTGGTGCGCCTGAACGCCCAGGTGGACAGGACCCGCGAGACCGCCGACACGGTGCTGCGCGCCCTGGCCACCCCCGGCGGGGCCGGCCAGTACGCCGAGATCGGCCTGGAGAACACGCTGAAGAAGTTCGGCCTGGAGCGCGACCGGGACTTCTTCATGCAGGCCCAGGTGGAGGGCAGCCGCCTGCGCCCCGACGCCCTGGTCCTGCTGCCCGGCGACACGGTGCTGGTGGTGGACGCCAAGGCGTCGAAGTTCCTGCTCGACATGGCCGCCGCCCAGGGCGCCGAGGAAGAGGCCCAGGCCACGGCCAGCCTGGTGCGCACCATGAACGGCCATTTGAAGGCCCTGGCCGAGAAGTCCTACGCCGCGGCCATCCGCGAGGGCTACCACGGCGCCGGGCGGCCCAACGACATCCGCGCCATCCTGAGCCTCATGTACCTGCCCAACGAGGGGGCGCTGGAAAAGCTGCGCGCCGCCGATCCGGACTTCTTCGCCCGGGCGGCGCGCCTGGGCATCACCCCGGTGGGCCCGGCCGGGCTGGAGGGCCTGCTGGCCTTCGCCAAGGTGCGCATCGACATGGAGCTGCAGGCCGAGAACCAGGAGCGCATCGTCGAGGGCACGGCGGTGCTGCTGGACCGCATCGGCATCGTCCTGGAGTACGCCCAGCGGGTGGGCCGGGGCCTGAAGTCGGCGTCGGACAACTATGTGAAGTTCGCCGGTTCGGTGAACGGGCGCCTGCTGCCGGGGGTTCAGGGGCTGGTCAAGCTGGGCGTGCGGCCCAACCGCCACAAGCCCCTGCCCCACGCCATCAACGCCTTCCAGGTGACGGAACTGGAAACCGTGGCGACCATCGACGGCGAGGTGGAATCCCTTGACGAAACGAAGGCCCTGGCTGGCCCGGACGACACCCCGGACGAACAGGACGCGGCCGAATAGGCCCACGCCCCCCTAAAGAAGTTTGAACCACAGAGGCACAGAGGCACAGAGAGGCCGTGCCGGTGGTTAGGTCTTTCTCACCACAGAGAACACAGAGATGCACAGAGAATCCACAGAGGCTTCGCTGCGCGAAGCAGGAAAGGATTGCGCGCTTCGCGCGCCTCTACTTCTTCTCTG
>JAGREA010000435.1 GCA_020446745.1 Rhodobacterales bacterium
ATCCCCATCGTCACGCTGGTCGACGTGCCGGGCTTCCTGCCGGGCACGGCGCAGGAGTACGGCGGCATCATCAAGCATGGTGCCAAGCTGCTCTTCGCCTATGCCGAGGCGACGGTGCCGAAGGTCACGGTCATCACCCGCAAGGCCTATGGCGGCGCCTATGACGTGATGAGCTCCAAGCACCTGCGCGGCGACGTGAACCTGGCCTGGCCCAGCGCCGAAATCGCCGTCATGGGCCCCAAGGGGGCGGTGGAAATCATCTTCCGCCAGGACATCGGCGACAAGGCGAAGATCGAGGCCCGCACCGAGGAATACCGGCGCCGCTTCGCCAACCCCTTCATCGCCGGCCACCGGGGCTTCATCGACGACGTGATCATGCCCCACGACACCCGCAAGCGCCTGTGCCGGTCGCTGAAGATGCTGCGCAACAAGGACATCAAGAATCCCTGGAAGAAGCACGCCAACATCCCGCTTTAGGAAAACCGCATCCCGCGCCAGAACGGGGAGGAAACCGTGACCAAGGCCCGCCATTCGACATCATCGAAGGCACGTTCGCCGGAAGACCTGCTCACCTCCATGGCGGTCTACTGGCTGGTCAACGCTTTCCTGCACGTGGTGAACCTGCTGACGTCCGACAGCTATTGGGCCATCTGGCCCGCCCTGGGCTGGGGACTGGCCCTGATCCTGAACGCCCTGCGCCAGCGGCGCGGCGGCGGGGTCCGGGTCGGCTGAGACCCGCGCCTGATCGATTTCGAAAGGTCGAGTGATCCGATGTTCAAGAAGATCCTGATCGCCAACCGCGGAGAGATTGCCTGCCGTGTCATCAAGACGGCGCGCAAGATGGGCATCAAGACCGTTGCCGTCTATTCCGAGGCCGACGCCGACGCCCTGCACAAGGAAATGGCCGACGAGGCCGTGCTGATCGGCAAGCCGCCGTCCACGGAAAGCTACCTGGTGATGGATCGCATCATCCAGGCCTGCCTGGACACGGGCGCCGAGGCGGTGCACCCCGGCTACGGCTTCCTGTCGGAAAATCCCACCTTCGCCCGCAAGCTGGCGCGCAACAAGATCACCCTGATCGGCCCCAAGCCCCATGCCATGAAGGCCATGGGCGACAAGATCGAATCCAAGAAGCTGGCCAAGGTGGCCGGGGTGAACACCATCCCCGGCCACACCGAGGCCCTGAAGTCGACGGCCGAGGCGGTGAAGATTTCCGCCCAGATCGGCTATCCCGTCATGCTGAAGGCCTCGGCCGGCGGCGGCGGCAAGGGCATGCGCGTGGCCTACAACGACAAGGAGGCCAAGGAAGGCTTCGAATCGGCCACCCGCGAGGCGGCGTCCAGCTTCGGCGACGACCGGGTGTTCGTGGAAAAGTACATCGAGGAGCCGCGCCACATCGAAATCCAGGTGATGGGCGACAGCAAGGGCAACGTCATCTACCTGGGCGAACGCGAATGTTCGGTGCAGCGGCGCCACCAGAAGGTGATCGAGGAGGCCCCCAGCCCGTTCGTCACCTCCGCCATGCGGGCCCAGATGGGCGAGCAGGCCGTGGCCCTGGCCAAGGCCGTGAACTACCAGTCCGCCGGCACGGTGGAGTTCATCGTCGACAAGGACCGCAACTTCTACTTCCTGGAAATGAACACCCGCCTGCAGG
>JAGREA010000436.1 GCA_020446745.1 Rhodobacterales bacterium
CGAGACGGGCCTGCGGCCCTCCTCAGGGTGAGGATAACCCGCTGAAAAACCTCAGCCTGAGGCGCCCGCAACGCGGGCCTCGAAGGCGATGATGCCGGGCACGGTGCCTTTTTCAGCAGCCTGTCAGTCCTCGACCTTGTACTGGCTGGGGAAGTAGTCGCGCACGAAGGGGCTGTCGGAACTGTAGGCGTAGCAGGAGTTCAGCAGCCCCGGCTGCATGCGCCGGTCCTCGGGCCGCTGGTCGCCCTGGCCCTCCTTCTTGCGCTCGGAATACATGGACTGGTAGGCCACCGTGGCCATCTGCGCCAGCATCTCGATCAGGTGGGTGCAGCCGGCGCCGTGGCCGACCCGCTCGTGCACCCGGCGCTTCCACCCCGGGCCGATCTTCAGGCCGGCCAGGCGGGCGAAATTGGGGGCCACCTCCTGGCACGGGAAGTGGGCGCCCACGTCCATGCTGGCCTCGGCGGCGATCACCTCCATGTCCGGCGAGATGGTCAGGCGCAGCCACATGTCGTGCAGGGGCTCGCCGGCGGCGCGCCGGGAATCCAGCATGACGTAGGGGAAGGGCTTCACGTCGTCGATGTGGCCCTCGATGTCGTAGTTGCCGTCGGCCCGGCGGTAGCTTTCCATGTGCAGCCGGCGGGTGTGGATCAGGTCGCGGTCAACGGCGTGGGATAGGGGCACGGGGGCAGCTCCGTTTCTGTTCTTGTCCTGGGGAATCACATGGGGGGTCACATGGTTACGGCACGGCCGGCCTGGGGCGGCGGCGGCAGGTCGCGCTGCGCCGCGGCCATGGCCTCGACGCGGGTCAGCACCTCGGGCGGGAAGGGCACCACCCGGCGCGCGCCCAGGTCGACGTGCAGGATCATCAGCTCGATGGTGGCGATCAGGGCGCCGCTCTTCTCGGCGTACATGTCGTGGAACAGGCGCACCTTCTTGTCGCCGTGGTCCAGGATGCGGGTGGCGAACAGCAGGTGGTCCCCCTCCAGGGCCTCGTCCAGGTAGACCACGTGGGTCTCGGCGACGAAGATCGACTGGTGGGTGCGCCGGCGGTAGGCCTCGTCGACGCCGAATTCCTCGAACACCGCGTCGGTGGCGTGGTCGAAGGCGAGCACGTAGAAGGCCAGGTTCATGTGGCCGTTGTAGTCGATCCACCCGGGCTGCACCGATTCCCGGTGGCCGGTGAACAGTGCCGCCGGCAGGTCGTTCCAGGTTTTCGCCATGGCCTTCTCCCCCTCGCTCCTGGGCACGACCATAGCTCAAGGCCGCCGGTTGATCCCAGTGCGAAAAAAAGGGGCGGGCGGCCGGTCCCCTCACCGGCGGCCCGCCCCGCTCCTCGGGGGGTTGTCCGTCGTCGCTCAGGCGGCCATGGCCGTGGTCGCCGGGGTGTAGTCCTTGTTGAGGGCCTCGGCCACCGCCTGGTAGGTGACCTGGCCGGCGTGCACGTTCAGGCCGTCCCGCAGGGCCGGGTCGTCGGCGCAGGCCCGTTTCCAGCCCTTGTCGGCCAGGGCCAGGGTGAACGGCAGGGTGGCGTTGTTGAGCGCCAGGGTCGAGGTCCGCGCCACGGCGCCCGGCATGTTGGCGACGCAGTAGTGCACCACCCCGTCCACCATGGAGGTGGGGTCGGCATGGGTGGTGGCCTTGGAGGTCTCGAAGCAGCCGACCTGGTCGATGGCCACGTCCACCAGCACCGAGCCGGGGCGCATTGCG
>JAGREA010000437.1 GCA_020446745.1 Rhodobacterales bacterium
ACACCAGGCCCAGGGACAGCACCCCCAGGGTCACCCCCATGCCCTGGGCCGGCGGTTCGGTCTGGGTCAGGATCAGGATCTCGCGCAGGCCGGCCATGGTGGCCAGGGCGAACCCGGCGCCGGCCACGGCCCGGGCCGCCAGCAGCCATGGCAGGGTGGGGGCCAGGGCGCCGCCAAGGCAGCCCAGGGCCATCAGCCCCAGCCCGGCCAGGACCACCGGGCGCGAGCCCCGCCGCCGCGCCCAGCGGCCGGCCAGGGGAAAGGCCACCGCCGCCACGGCCATGAACAGGGCCACCGGCAGGGCCGCCGCCACCGACCGGGCCGGCCCGGCCGACAGGGCGTTGGGGTCGGTGGTCCAGGGCAGGGCGGCGGCGAAGGGCGGCAGGTAGGCCCATGACAGGGATTCGGCCACCATGGCCAGGAACAGCACGGCCCGGGCCGGGACCACGTGGCCGTCGGTGAACGGGGCCGGGGGGCGGGATTCGGGAAAGACGTAGCGGTCGTGGATCTGGCGCAGGGCGGCGATCAGCCGCCGCCGCGCCAGCTTCAGCCCCTGGCCCGGGTCGCGGCGGTAGGATTCGGCCCGCTCGGCCAGGCCCCGGTACAGGTTGTTCACCAGGTCCACCACGGCGTTCACCCGCTCCGCCAGGTCCTTCAGGCGGCCCATGCGGGCCACCGGCAGGTGGTGGCGGAAGTCGCCGTGCTCGATGCGCCGCAGCACCGCGTTCTGCAGGTCCAGGGGCGCCGCCAGGCCCAGGGCCATCAGCAGGCGCAGCAGTTCCACCAGGGCCACGGCGGCCATCACCACCACGGCCAGCACCGACGGCAGCAGGTGCAGGGCCGCGCGGTCGGCGAAGTCGGCGTCGATGCCCACGTGGACCCGGCCCACCAGGCGGCCGTCCCGCATCAGCGGGGCGGCGATGTCCAGCACCTCGCCCAGGTCGTCGGCCCGGGTGTCGGCGGCCGCCGGGCGCAGGGGATCGTTCAGGGTGAAGTGGTCGGCCGCCGCCCCCAGGGACGCCCCGGCGTGGTACAGCACCTCGCCGGCCGGGTCGGTGACGGCCAGGTAGCGCAGGTCCGGATGGGGCGCCATGCGGCCGTCCAGGAAGGCCTCCATGCCGCGCAGGCCGGCCAGGGGCAGGCCCAGGTCCAGGGCCTGCTCCAGATGCCCGGCGGCGGTCTGGGCCACGGTGCGGCCCAGGGCCTCCACCTGGGGCCGCAGGCCCCGTTCGAGCTGCCGCCCGGCGTCCTGGAACAGCACCAGCACGATCACCGCCAGCAGGCCCACGGCCAGCACCGGCAGGCGCACCGGCAGGGGGCCCAGGAACGGCCGCAGGCGGCCCGTCAGGCGATGGGTCATGCGGAATGGGGGCGGGGACATCAGGCGTCCCTCTCGGCCAGGCGCACGTCTTCCTCGGCCTCCAGCAGGCGTTCGGCGGCCTCCTGGGCCGTGGCCTGGAAGCGGATGAAGCGCAGTTCCTCGTCGGTGTCGGCCTGGGTCTCGGTCAGGGGCGGGCCCGGGTGGCCCAGCAGGCCGTCCAGGGACCGGCCCATGGCCGCCAGGCGGGCCTCGACGGGGCGGAACAGGGGCGGCAGGGCGAAGGCCAGCAGCACCGCCGCCAGGGCCAGCACCAGGGCGGCCGAGCCGGCCAGGCCGCCACCCAGATCCGGTTCCCGGCCGGCCGCCGCCGCCGGGCGGAACACCAGGCCGCCGGCCGGCAGGCCGTCGGGGCCGGTCACCGGCACCAGGGTCAGGTCCCCGGTGGACAGCGACGTGCCGGTCGGAAACACGGCCACCGCGCCGCCGCCCAGGCCGCCCAGGGCGGCCGACCATTCGGGGGGCAGGGTGGCCGGCATGCGGTCGGGGTCGCTGGCCAGGACCATGCGGCCGTCGGCGGCCACCAGGATGGCCGCCGGGTCGTTACCGGACAGGCGGGCGAAGGCCCGGGCCACGGCTGGCACGGCGCCCAGGCCGTCCACGGCATGGCCCTGGTCCAGGGCGGCCTCCACGCGGGCCTTCAGGTCCTGGGCGATGACGTCCTGGCTGGCGCGGACGAAGGCGGCGCGGCTGTCATGGAAGTTTTCCCGGACCAGCAGGCCCGTCGCCAGCACCGCCAGGGCCACCATGGCAAGGATCGCGCCGCCGATGATGACAGCCAGCCTCATGTTACCTGCCCCACCGGTTGGCACGCCCCGCAGGGGGGCGGATCCGGACGGCCCCCAAGCCACCGTTTCGTCGCCAGGAGGCTACCACATCCCCCGGCGCGCGCCAGGGGGAATGGCGGATGAACGGCGCGGAAAAGGCGGCTGAACCCTACCGGTCGGCCAGGGACTTGACGAACTGGAACAGGCGGCGGCGCACCTGGGGATCGATGATGCGATAGTAGTTGTGCATCAGCTCGATGGCCTCGCGCGACGCCATGGGATCGTGCTCGAAGGGGTCCGCGTCCTCGGCCAGGCCGCCGGACGACGCCGGTGCGGTGGTGCTGGCCTCGGGAACGCCTTCGAAGAAGTAGCCCACGTTGACGCCCAGGGCGCTGGCGATCTTGTGCAGATTGCTGGCCCCGATGCGGTTGCTCCCGTTCTCGTATTTCTGGACCTGCTGGAAGGTGACTCCGATGGCCTCCCCCAATTTGGTCTGGCTGATCCGCAGACCCATACGCCTTGTCCTGACGCGTTGGCCGACGTATATGTCGACTGGGTCCGGTGCCTCTCGCCGGACTCTTTTCCTCATGGTCACTCCCTCCTTCCCGCCTTTGGCCGCCGGACCAAACGACGGTTGACCTTTGTGGGGAGCTTAACAACATTCCAACGTCTTGACGAGCTAACGCGAGGGAATGCACAGCATTTTACTCGCCGGGGCTGTATCCCGGAAAAGCTGTACGCCGGATCGGCGCAGTCGCGACTTGGAATTGGCGCTTGGGGTCCAATATAGTGGGGGTCGCGCGTCTGAATCGCACCCCACCGGCGCGGTCACCACACTTGGGAAGAACCCGGAATGAACGTCTTGTCGGCCCGCCTGTCCCTGGTTTTTTCGTGCATCGGGCATGCCTATTCGCACCTGTTCGCGCCCATCTTCTACGTGGTCGCCCTGTCCCTGGAAAAGGAATGGGGCATGACCCACGGCGAGGTGGTGAGCCTGATCGTGCTGGGCAACGTGCTGTTCGGCGTGGCGGCGCCCCTGGCCGGCTGGCTGGGCGACCGGTGGAGCAGCACCGGCATGATCGCCCTGTTCTTCCTGGGCACGGGCACGGGCATGGTGCTGGCCGGCCTGGCCGACACGCCCACCATGATGATGATCTGGCTGGCCCTGACCGGGGTGTTTGCCTCCATCTACCATCCGGTGGGCATCGCCTGGCTGGTGCGCCACGCGGAAAAGCGCGGCACGGCCCTGGGCATCAACGGCGTGTTCGGCGGCATCGGCCCCGGCCTGGCGGCGGTGACGGCCGGCCTGCTCATCGACCTGGCGGGCTGGCGCGCCGCCTTCGTGGTGCCGGGCCTGGTGCTGCTGGCCACGGCCACCGTGTTCGTGGTGCTGCTGAAGCGCGGCGTGATCATCGAAACCACCCAGGACCGGGTGCCCTCGCCCCCGGCCTCGCGCCAGGACACCCTGCGCGCCGCCATGGTGCTGGCCGTGACCATGCTGGCCACGGGGCTGATCTATCAGGCCACCCAGTCGGCCATGCCCAAGGCCTTCTCCATCGGCATGGCGGACTGGCTGCACGACGGCGCCCTGGGGGTGTCCGCCTTCGTCGCCATCATCTATTTCGTCGCCGGGTTCCTGCAGGTGGCGGCCGGCTGGCTGGCCGACCGCTACCCCCTGAAGCTGGTCTACACCCTGGCCTTCGCCCTGCAGGTGCCGCTGCTGATGGGCGCGGCGGCGTTCAGCGGCGGCTCGCTGTTCGTGGCCGCGCTGCTGCTGGTCACCGTCAACGTGGGCGCCCTGCCGGCGGAAAACAGCCTGCTGGCCCGCTATGCCCCCAGCAAGCACCGGGGCCTGGCCTTCGGCCTGAAATACATCATGGCCTTCGGCCTGAGCGGCCTGGGCGTGTGGATGGAAGGGCTGCTGTTCGACCGCACCGGCGGCTTCTTCATCCTGTTCATGGTGCTGGCGGCGGTGGCCGCCGTGGGCACGGCGGCCAACCTGCTGCTGCCCGGCGAACGGCCCAGCCCGGCCCCGGCCCCGGCCGAATAGGCCCGCCCCCATGACGCCGCCCGTGGCTTCTTCGGGGACGCCGCCGGTGATTGCGTCCCTGGACCACCTGGTGCTGACCGTGGCCGACATCGAGGCCACCTGTGCCTTCTATGAAAGTGTGCTGGGCATGGCCCGGGTGACCTTCGCCGGCGGCCGCACGGCCCTGGCCTTCGGCCGCCAGAAGATCAACCTGCACGCCGTGGACCGCACGTTCGAGCCCAAGGCCGACCGGCCCACCCCGGGTTCGGCCGACCTGTGCTTCCTGACCGACACCCCGCTGGACGCCGTGCGGGCCCACCTGGCCGCCGCCGGCGTGGCGGTGGAGGAGGGGCCCGTGGCCCGCACCGGGGCCATGGGGCCGCTGCTGTCCGTCTATGTCCGCGACCCCGACGGCAACCTGATCGAGATCGCCAACGCGCGATAAGTCCTCCCCCGCGATTGACGGCTGAATCCCCGCCTGCTATCCGGGAAGGGGGGAGCATCTTCGGGGATTCCATCAACGACCATGCGGGTGTTGAACAAACTGTTGCGGGTCGCCTCGCCGGACATCACGGTGTCGACCGACCAGTTGCGGGGGCTGTTTGCCCCCCTGGGCCACTCGCCGGCCCTGATCCGCCACCGGGCCGGCGCCGTGGTGGCGCGCGCGCGGGTGCTGGCGGGGCTGTTCGCCGCGCTGACCGTGCTGGGCATGGGCTTCGACCTGTGGGCCTTCGACGGCGCCGTGGGCTGGCAGATCGTCATCGCCCGGGGCGGCGCCGCCCTGGCCTTCGTGGCCCTGGCCTGGCCCTGGCCCGGCCGCGCCAGCCCGCGCCGGGCGGCCCTGTTCCTGGGCCTGATGGTGTGCGTGCCGGCGGCCTTCTACCTGGTCAGCCTGGACATCCTGGGCGGCCAGCCCCTGCGCGGGGCGGCGGGGCTGGTGACCGGCCTTTACATGCTGCTGCCGTTCCTGGTGGTGGCGGGGCTGGCGGTGTTTCCCCTGACGGCCCTGGAAACGGCCCTGTACGCGGCCCCCATGTTCGCCGCCATCCTGCTGGCCGGGCTGGTGTTCGGCGGCCTGTCGTGGCCGGTGCTGACCGGCACCCTGCTGCTGGCCCTGTTCATGGCCGGCGTGTCGGCCCTGGCCGGGGTGGCCCAGGTGCACTACCTGATGGCCCTGGTCAACCGGTCGGTGGTGGACGTGCTGACCGGCGCCTACGTGCGCCACAGCGGATCGGAAATCGCCGACCTGCAGTTCCGGGTGTCGGCCCGGCGCGGCGGCGCCTTCCCGGTGGCCTGCCTGCGCATCGACGACATGGATTCCGCCGCCGGCCGGGTGGGGCAGGCGGCCATCGACCGGGCCGTGCGCGACCTGGCCGAGGCCCTGCGGACCCAGCTGCGCCAGGGCGACGTGCTGATCCGCGACGGCGAGGGCGACTTCCTGGTGGTCCTGGGCCGCACCAACGTGGACGGGGCGCGCAAGGTGATGGACCGCGTGATGGGCGCCGGCCTGGGCAACTGGCCCGATGGCGCGCCCCTGACCGTGAGCGCCGGGGTGGCCGAACGGATGACCGACCGGGCCGAGGACTGGGCCACCCTGTCCCGCGCCGCCGCCGACCGCGCCGCCAAGGCCCGCGCCCAGGGCGGCAACCGCGCCGTGCTGTGGGACGGCGCGGTGCTGGAAGGGGCGGCCTAGGCCAAAAGGATCAGGCCGTCAGCGCCCGGTCCAGGTCGCGGATCAGGTCGTCGGCGGTTTCCAGGCCGATGGACAGGCGGATCACCTCGGGCCCGGCGCCGGCCGCCCTCAGCTGTTCGGGCGAAAGCTGGCGGTGGGTGGTGGAGGCCGGGTGGATGATCAGCGAGCGGGTGTCGCCGATGTTGGCCAGGTGGGAGAACAGCTCCACCGTTTCGACCATCCTGACCCCGGCGTCGTAGCCGCCCTTCAGGCCGCAGGTGAACACCGAACCGGCGCCCCGGGGCAGGTACTTGTTGGCCAGGGCGTGGTAGGGGCTGCTGGGCAGGCCGGCGTAGGACACCCAGTCCACGGCCGGGTGGCCGTCCAGGAATTTCGCCACCTTCAGGGCGTTCTCCACGTGGCGCTCCATGCGCACGTGCAGGGTCTCGATGCCGGTGATGGTGTAGAAGGCGTTGGTGGGCGACAGGCTGGGGCCGAAATCGCGCAGGGCCACGGCCCGGGCCTTGGTGGTGAAGCCGAAGTCGCCGAAGGTCTCGAAGAACGTCAGGCCGTGGTAGGCGGGCTCCGGCTGGGTCATGGTGGGGAACCTGTCGTTCTGGGCCCAGTCGAACTTGCCCGATTCGATCACCGCCCCGCCCACCGACGTGCCGTGCCCCGACAGGAACTTGGTGGTCGAGTGCACCACGATGTCGGCCCCCCATTCGAAGGGCCGGCACAGGTAGGGGGTCGCCATGGTGTTGTCGACGATCAGCGGGATGCCGGCTTCGCGGGCGATGGCGGCGATGGGTTCCACGTCCAGCACGATGCCGCCCGGGTTGGCCAGGATCTCCAGGAAGATGGCCTTGCACTTCGGCGTCAGGGCGGCGCGGATGTTTTCCGGGTCGGTCATGTCGACGAAATGGCAGGTCCAGCCCAGCTTCTTGAAGCTCAGCCCGAACTGGGTGATGGAGCCGCCGTACAGGTTGCGCGACGCGATGAACTCGTCGCCCGGCTCCAGCAGGGTGAAGAAGGTGAGGAACTGGGCCGCGTGGCCCGAGCCGGCGCACACGGCGGCCCGGCCGCCCTCCAGGTTGGCCAGCCGTTCCTCCAGCACCGATACGGTGGGGTTGGTCAGGCGCGAATAGATGAAGCCGAAGGTCTGCAGGTTGAACAGGTCGGCGGCGTGCTCGGCGTCCTCGAACACGTAGGAGGTGGTCTGGTAGATGGGCGTGTTGCGGGCCCCGGTCACCGGGTCCGGCCGGGACCCGGCGTGGATGGCCCGGGTTTCGAAGCCGAACGGCGGCGGGGGACCTTTTGGATTGTCACCGGCCATGGTCAGCCTCCCATCTTGGGCCGCTTGGCCGAAATGATGCCCGAGTTCACGCCGCCCCAGCCCAGTTCGCCGAACAGGCGGCCGTATTCGATCTTGGGGCAGCGGTCCATGACCACGTGCAGGCCGGCGGCCCGGGCCCGCTCGGCGGCGGCGTCGTTGCGCACGCCCAGCTGCATCCACACCACCTGGATGCCCTTGTCGGCGGCCAGGGCGATGGCCCTGTCGGTGATCGGCCCGGCGGCCTCGGACGAGCGGAAGATGTCCACCATCTCGAACGGGCCGGGCACCTCGTCCAGGCTGGCGTAGGCCGTCTCGCCCAGGATCTCGCTGCCGGCCTGGCCCGGGTTCACGGGAATCACCCGGTAGCCCTTGCCCTGCAGGTACTTGGCGGCGAAGTTGGACGGCCGGTTCCACTTGGGCGACAGGCCCACCATGGCGATGGTGCGCACCGATTTCAGGATGGCGCGGATGTCCTTGTCGTCGTAGTGCAGGGTGTGCATGGAAACCTCGGCTGGCGTGGGGGGCCCTCCCGGACCGCGGGGGATGGTGGGCGCAAGGCGGCGTGCGGGTCAAGCCCCGCCATTTCCGGGTCTTCGGCTGGCCGCTGGTTTGGAGTACCATGGGGTTCCACCCCCACCGGTACACGGCCGCGCCACCCCGCGCGGCCGGCCAAGCGACCGTGGCAAGAGTCGCAGGACAATCCTTCGGCACTTGGAAACGGAACGTGTGTGCCATGGTGTGGATGACCCCCCTGCTGAAGGCGAAGCTGCGCCCGCCCAGCCACGGCGTCGACTGCATCATCCGTCCGCGCCTGGACCTGCCGGCCTCGGTGCCCGGCACCACGGCCCTGGTGACCATCGAGGCCCCGGCCGGGTCCGGCAAGAGCACCCTGCTGCAGCAGTGGTACTTCGACGCCCGCAAGCGCGGCGCGACGGCCGTGTGGATCTCCCTGGACCGCCAGGACAACAACCTCTATTCCGTGCTGCGGCTGATCTGCGCCGGTGTGTCCGACGTGTTCCCCAACCAGGTGGACGAGCTGTCGGCCTACCTGGACCGCCACGCGGTGATCGTGCCCGACGACGCCTTCACCACCCTGCTGAACGGCCTGATGGGCCTGGCCACGCCGCTGATGATCTTCATCGACGACGTGCACTACCTGGACACGCCCGAGGTGGTGGGCGGCCTGCAGTTCGCCCTGCGCTACCTGCCGGCGGGCACGGCCTTCATCATGGCGTCGCGCCACGCCCTGCCGTTCGCCCGCCACCGCCTGCGCGGCCGGGTGCAGAGCTATGGCTGGTACGACCTGCGGTTCAACGAATCCGAGGTGCTGGAATACTTCAGCGCCGCCTACGACCTGTCCCTGAGCGACAGCCAGCGCCGGTCCATCCTGCGCGCCACCGAGGGCTGGGCGGCGGGCCTGCACCTGGCCGCCCTGAACATGACCAACGGCCACGGCGAGGACTCGACCCCCTGGCCGGCGGTGCCCCGCAAGGACATCTCGGACTACCTGATGGAGGAGGTGTTCGCCCGCCAGCCGGCCGAGGTGCAGGACTTCCTGCTGGCCACGGCGCCCCTGAACCGGTTCTGCGGCCGCCTGGCGGACCGCGTGCTGGGGCGGCCGGGCGGGGCGGGCGTGATCGAGCGCCTGCGCCGCACCAACCTGTTCCTGTTCTCGCTGGACGCCGAGGGCCTGTGGTACCGCTACCACCACCTGTTCACCGAGTTCCTGCGCCGCGGCCTGGAGGAGCGCGAGCCGGGCCGGACGCCGGCCATCCTGGCCGAGGCCAGCGCCTGGTACGAGGCCCAGGGCGACCTGGACGAGGCCTACCACTATGCCCTGGCGGCGGGCCAGGACGACCGGGCGGCGGTGCTGCTGTCCAAGCACGGGCGCATGCTGTTCAGCCGCAGCCGCTATACCGAGATCGCCCACCTGTTCCGCCGCCTGCCCGGTGAGGTGCTGGGCCGGCACCCCAACCTGTACCTGCTGCACGGCTGGTCCAGTGCCTACCTGGGCGACACGGACCGGGCGGCCAGCGACATCGAGATGGCCCGCGCCGCCGCCCGCACGGGGCTGGACGACCCGGCCCTGGCCGACCGCATCGACGCCGAGGCCACGGTGCTGCGCACGGCCCTGGACGTGATCCGCACCGACGAGCCCGACCTGTCGCGGGACTACGACCGGCTGACGGAGCGCTTCGCCGCCGACGACGTGAACATGCGGTCCTATGCCGAGGTCATCCTGGGCTACGTGGACCGGGCCCGCAACGACCTGGCCTCGGCCTATGCCCACTACCGCACGGCGGTGGACTACGCGGCCCGGTCCCACCGGGCCATGGCGGTGATGCTCAGCGACTTCGGCCTGGCCAGCACCACCTATCTGATGGGCGACCTTCAGGAATCCATGGGCATCGCCGTGCGCGGGCTGGCCCTGGCCGAGCGGGAAGGGTGGGAGCATTACGCCAGCACCGGGTTCCTGCGCGTGATCAAGGCCCTGATCCACGTGGATGCCCTGCGCATCGAGGACGCCCAGGCGGAGCTGGACCGGGCCATCCGCGACCTGGAGGACGGCAGCACCCACGGCTTCCTGGGCATCGCCCTGATCGACCGGGCGCGCCTGGACCTGCTGACCGGCAACGTGGCGGCCTGCCAGGCGCTGCTGGAGCGGGGCGACATCCTGGCCGAACGCCACAACATGACGCGGGTGCGGTTCCGCGGCACCCTGCTGCGGGCCCGCCTGCTGGCCGGGCAGGGGCGCCTGGACGCGGCCCTGGACGCCATCGCCCCCCACCTGTCGGATCCGGACGGCCCCATTTCCGAAAAGGCCGAGTTCGCCCGGGTGGAGGCCTGCCGCATCGCCGCCGCCACCGGGCGGTGGAACGAGGTGCGCCGCTGGGCCGCCCGGCTGGAGGACAGCGCCCGCACCACGCGCCGCGCCCTGCACCTGCCCGAGGTGCGGCTGCTGGAGGCCCTGGCCCGGCGGGCCGGCGGGCTGGGGGCGGACCTGGGCGGGGTGCTGCGCGGCCTGATCGCCGACAAC
>JAGREA010000438.1 GCA_020446745.1 Rhodobacterales bacterium
GGAGGATGCGGGGGCGACGGGGGACGACGATGGGGGGCGACGGGGGAGGCGCGGGGCGGGGCCGCCAACACGGACCCCGCCGCCGCCTGAAACGAAAACGGCCCCCGGATTGCTCCGGGGGCCGCGTTTCAAGCCTGGGGGAAGGGGCCGGTCAGCCGGTCAGCTTCCACACGTCCGGCGCGCCGGAAACCCGGTCCGCCAGCTTCTGGCGTTCGGCTTCCAGCTCGGCCGGCAGGCGGTCGCCGAAGCCGGCGAAGTAGCCCTTGATCTCCTCGACCTCGGCCAAGGCGCCGGTCTTGTTGATCTCGGTGATGCTGTCGAACTGGGCGCGGGTGAATTCCAGGCCCTGCCAGGTGATGTCCTCGTGGCGCGGCTGGCGGCCGAAGGGGCTGTCCTCGGCGGCGACCCGGCCGTGCACCCGGTCCAGGATCCATTTCAGGACCCGCATGTTCTGGCCGAAGCCGGGCCAGATGAACTTGCCGTTGGCGTCCTTGCGGAACCAGTTGACGCGGAAGATCTGCGGCAGCTTCAGGTCCGTGCGGGCACCCATCTTGATCCAGTGGCCCCAGTAGTCGGCCATGTTGTAGCCGATGAACGGCAGCATGGCGAAGGGGTCGCGGCGGATGGCGGCCTGGCCGATGGCCGCGGCGGTGGCTTCCGAACCCATGGTGGCGGCCATGAACACGCCGTGGTTCCAGTCGAAGCTCTCATAGACCAGCGGGAAGGTCTTCGACAGGCGGCCGCCGAACAGGAAGGCCGAAATGGGCACGCCCGCCGGGTCTTCCCAGGCCGGGTCGATGCACGGGCACTGGCCGGCCGGGGCCGTGAAGCGGCTGTTGGGATGGGCCGCCACGTGGTCCATGTCGGGCGTCCAGTCGTTGCCCTTCCAGTCGATGGCGTGGGCCGGCGGATCGCCGTCCTTGCCTTCCCACCACACGTCGCCGTCGTCGGTCAGGGCCACGTTGGTGAAGATGCAGTTGCCGGTCATGGTGTCCATGGCCGACGGGTTGGAATCATAGGACGTGCCCGGGGCCACGCCGAAGAACCCGTATTCGGGGTTGATGGCGCGCAGCGTGCCGTCGGGGGCCGGCTTGATCCAGGCGATGTCGTCGCCCACGGTCCAGGCCTTCCAGCCCTCGAACCCGGCCGGCGGGATCAGCATGGCCAGGTTGGTCTTGCCGCAGGCGCTGGGGAAGGCGGCGGCCACGTAGGTCTTCTCGCCTTCGGGATTTTCCAGGCCCAGGATCAGCATGTGCTCGGCCAGCCAGCCCTCGTCGCGGGCCATGGTCGAGGCGATGCGCAGCGCCAGGCACTTCTTGCCCAGCAGGGCGTTGCCGCCGTAGCCGGAGCCGTAGGACCAGATTTCCCGGGTTTCGGGGAAGTGGCAGATGTACTTGCTGGAGATGTCCGGCGCGCAGGGCCACGGCACGTCCTGCTGGCCGGGCTCCAACGGCGCGCCCACGGAATGGATGCAGGGCACGAAGGAGTCGTTGCCCAGCACGTCCAGCACCGCCTGACCCATGCGGGTCATGATCTTCATGTTGGTGACCACGTAGGCGGAGTCGGTGAGCTGCACGCCGATCTGCGCGATGGGCGAGCCCAGCGGGCCCATGGAGAACGGAATCACGTAAAGGGTGCGGCCGCGCATGCAGCCGTCGAACAGCCCGTTCAGGACGCCCTTCATTTCCTCGGGGTCGGCCCAGTTGTTGGTGGGGCCGGCTTCGGACTCCTTGGCCGAGCAGATGAAGGTCCGGTCTTCCACCCGCGCCACGTCGCTGGGGTGGGACCGGGCCAGATAGCTGTTGGGACGCTTGGAATCGCTCAAGCGGATGTAGGTGCCCGCGTCCACCAGTTCCTGGCACAGGCGGTCATACTCCGCGTCCGAACCGTCGCACCAGTAAACGGCGTCGGGCTTGCACAGGGCCGCCATGGCGTCGACCCAATCAAGCAACCCCTGGTTTGACGTTCTTTCCTGGCCTGACATGTCTTATCTCCCGGTTGTGCTGATGTTTGAATTGCGCTTCAGGCACGGCGTGGCGCAGCGGTCCCCCTCCGGACCCCGGGGCGCGCGCCGCAAAACTCGTCTCTTTGGAATTCTTACATTCTTTCATGGGCCATTTCCGGGGCCAAGTCAAACCTATGCTGCATTGCAAACGTTTGAACACCTCGGTTTCCTAGGACCCCTGTCCCCGGGCCTGATCCGACCGCTTCGCAAGCGCAGTGCGCAGGGCGTCGCCGTCGGCCACGGGGGCCGGGAAATCCAGCCTGGCGAAGCGGTCTTCCCGGCGCAGGTCCAGGCCGTCGGGGTCCACTCCCGTGACGGTCCAGCCGGTGCCCCGGCGGCCCAGCAGGCGGGTGGCGTAAAGGGTTGCGGCGTCAGGGTGATCGGCGTTCAGGTGGGCCACGGCGCCGTCGGCCAGGGCGCCGATGGCGGCCACGGCGGCCGGGTCCGGCGGCCACTGGGCGGCGCCGATCCAGTGGGCCCGGGCGAAGCCGCCCACCAGGTGGGCGCGCTCCACGGCCAGGCGGTAAAAGGCGAAATCGCCGAACCCGGCATA
>JAGREA010000439.1 GCA_020446745.1 Rhodobacterales bacterium
AGGCCCTGGAGGGCGTGTCGCGCCTGGTCGCCCCGACGCCGCGGGAGGAGGCCGGGGCCATCGCCCTGGCTTTCCGCGAGGTGCTGGAAACGCCGGGCCGGACGGCCATGCTGGTCACCCCCGACCGGGGCCTGGCCCGCCGGGTGGCGGCGGAAATGCGCCGCTGGGGGGTGGAGATCGACGATTCCGCCGGCCGCCCCCTGGACCGCACCCCCACCGGGGTGATGCTGCGCCTGGTGGCCGAGGCGGCGGCCCAGGAACTGGCGCCGGTGCCCCTGCTGTCGCTGCTGAAGCACCCCCTGGCCGGTCTGGGGTGGGATGTCGCCACGACCCGGCGCAACGTGCGGGCCCTGGAGCGCGCCGTGCTGCGCGGCGTGCGTCCGGCTCCGGGCCTGCCCGGCCTGCATGGGGCCCTGAAGGGGGACCCGCAACACGACGGCCTGCTGAAGGTGCTGGAATCGGCCCTGCAAAGGTTCCTCACCCTGCTGGCCGCTGAAACGGTGGAGATCACCGAACTGCTGCGGGCCCACGTGGCCGCCGCCGAGGCCCTGGCGACGACAGATGATGTGGCTGGACCGGATCGCCTGTGGGCCGGCGAGGGGGGCGAGGCGGCGGCCGCCTTCGTCGCCGACCTGGCCGAGGCCGCCCCCACCCTGGGCCCCATCGCCGGGCGCGACTACCCGGCCCTGTTCGAGGCCCTGATGGGCGGCCGCGTGGTGCGGCCGCGCTTCGGCACCCATCCGCGCCTGACCATCCTGGGCCTGCTGGAAGCCCGCTTGCAGTCGGCCGACCTGATGATCCTGGGCGGCCTGAACGAGGGCACCTGGCCGCCCGAGCCCGCCGCCAGCCCGTGGATGAGCCGCCCCATGATGGCCCACTTCGGCCTGCCCCTGCCGGAACGGCGCATCGGCCTGACGGCCCACGATTTCGTGCAGGCCGCCTGCGCGCCCCGGGTGATGCTGACCCGCGCGGAACGGGTGGACGGCACGCCCACGGTGCCGTCGCGCTGGCTGGTGCGGCTGGAGGCCCTGCTGGACGACGCCGGGCGGGCGGCCTTCGACGCCGATCCCCGGCTGCTCCACTGGCTGGACCGCCTGGACCGGCCCGAGGGCGATCCCGCGCCCTTGCCCCCGCCCCTGCCCAGACCGCCGGTGGCGGCCCGGCCCCGCACGCTGTACGTCACCCACGTGGAAACCTGGGTGCGCGACCCCTATGCCTTCTATGCCAAACACGTGCTGGGCCTGCGGACCCTGGACCCGGTGGACCAGGAACCGGGCCCGGCCCAGCGGGGCATCCTGGTGCACGATATCCTGGGCGACTTCATGCAGAACACGCCCGACGGAACCCTGGAAGACCTGCTGGCGGCGGGCGAACGGGCCTTCGCGGCCCAGGGCGACCGGCCGGGCCTGCGGGCCTTCTGGTGGCCCCGGTTCGCGCGCGCGGCGAAAACCCTGATGGATTTCGAGGCCGCCTGGCGGGCCGAGGGCTGGGCGCCGGCGGTGGTGGAGGAGGAAGGATCCCTGGCCCTGCCGGACCTGGCCTTCACCCTGAAGGCCAAGGCGGACCGCATCGACCGCAAGCCCGACGGTACCATCGCCGTGATGGACTACAAGACCGGCCAGGTGCCGACGAAGAAGGCGGTGGAGACCGGCCTGTCCCCCCAGCTCACCCTGGAGGCGGCCATTGCCCGGGAAGGCCAGTTCCCGGGCCTGCCCAAGGGCACGGTGGCGGCGCTGCTGTACCTGGCCATGGGCGGCGGCAAGTCGGCGCCGGTGCCCGGGCCGCTGAAACTGGACCCCGAGGCCGAGGCCGACAAGGCCCTGGCCGGCCTGAAGCGCATGATCACCCGGTACGATTTCGAGGACACGCCCTATCCCTCGCGGCCCAAGGTGCAGTTCCAGTTCCGGGAGGGCGACTACGACCACCTGGCGCGGGTCCGCGAATGGGGTGCCGACGGCGACGGGGACGACGCATGAACAGGCCCCTCGGCCGCCAGCCGAACCAGCTTCGGGCCGCCGATCCGGCCACCTCGGCCTGGGTCACGGCCAACGCCGGCACGGGCAAGACCCGGGTGCTGGTGGACCGGGTGCTGCGCCTGCTGCTGGCCGGCACGGCGCCGTCACGCATTTTGTGCCTGACCTTCACCAAGGCGGCGGCGGCGGAAATGGCCAACCGCCTGGCCGAAACCCTGGGTGCCTGGTCGACCATGGCCGACGGCGACCTGGACGACCACCTGCGGGCCCTGACCAGCAAGGATCCCGACGCCGCCGACCGCCGCCGGGCCCGGCGCCTGTTCGCCGAAACCCTGGAAGCCCCCGGCGGCCTGAACCTGCGCACCATCCACAGCTTCTGCGAATCCCTGCTGGGGCGCTTTCCGGTGGAGGCTCGGGTGGCGCCCCACTTCACGGTCATCGACGAGCGCACGGCCCGGGAATGGCTGCGCGAGGCCCGCAACCGGGTGTTCCGCCGCCTGGACCGGCCCCAGGCGACGGCCCTGCGCCAGGCCATGGACCACCTGGCCGGCACCACCGACGAGGACCGCTTCGACCGCCTGATGGCCGACCTGAACGCCCGGCGCGGCCGCCTGGCCCGGGCCCTGGAGGCCACCGGCGGCCTGGACGGCGCCAAGGCCCGGGTCCGCGCCGCCCTGGACCTGCCTGAGGGCCTGGACGAGGCCACCGTGCGCGACGGCGCCATCGCCGGGGCCGACTGGGCGGCCCTGAACCCGGCCATCGACCTGATGGCGACCAGCAACGACACGGACAAGAAGCACGCCCGCCTGCTGGCCGGGGGCCGCGACGGCCATTTGGATTTCGAGGCCTACAAGGCCGTGTTCCTGGTCAAGGCCGGGCGCCGCAAGAACCTGATCGCCAAGCAGCTTGAACGGGACTACCCGGCCATCGCCCGGGCCCTGGCGGTGGAACAGGACCGGGTGGAGGCCCTGGCGGAAACCCTGAAGGCCCTGGCCCTGGCCCGGTCCACGGAAGCCCTGCTGACCGTGGGCCAGGCCCTGGTCGCGGCCTATGCGGACATCAAGGGCGCCCGGGCGGGCCTGGACTACGACGACCTGATCGGCGCCGCCCGCGCCCTGCTGGAGGACGACGGCCGGGTCGGCTGGGTCCACTACAAGCTGGACGGCGGCATCGACCACGTGCTGGTGGACGAGGCCCAGGACACCAGCCCCGACCAGTGGGCCGTCATCGAGGCCCTGGTGGCCGACTTCACGGCCGGCGAGGGGGCCCGGGAAGGGGTGGAACGCACCCTGTTCGTGGTCGGCGACGAAAAGCAGTCCATCTATTCCTTCCAGGGGGCGGACCTGGACACCTTCCGGGCCCGCCACGTGCGGTTCAAAAGGCGGTTCGGCGCCGCCGGCAAGGCCTGGGAAGACGTGCGGCTGGAAACCTCGTTCCGCTCCACCCGGCCGGTGCTGGACCTGGTGGACCAAGTGTTCAACCAGGCCCCCGAAGGGGTGGTGGAGGCCGGGGCCCTGCACCACGAAACGGGCCGCCCCGGCCTGGCCGGGCTGGTCGAGCTGTGGCCCCTGCTGGAACCCGTTGAAGCGCCCGAGGAGGACCCCTGGGACGCCCCCCTGGACCACACCACCGCCGACAGCCCCGACCGGCGCCTGGCCGAGGCCGTGGCCCGGAGGGTGGCCGGCTGGCTGAAGGCGGGCGAGCGCCTGCCCGGTGCCGGGCGGCCCCTGGCGGCCGGGGACGTGATGATCCTGGTGCAGCGGCGCGCCACCTTCTACCAGCACATGGTGCGCGCCCTGAAGCACCACAACGTGCCCGTGGCCGGGGCCGACCGCATGGTGCTGACCCGCGAGATGGCGGTCATGGACCTGATGGCCCTGGGCCGCTTCCTGCTGTTCCCCGACGACGACCTGAGCCTGGCCGGGGTGCTGAAAAGCCCGCTGATCGGCCTGGACGAGGACGCCCTGTTCGAACTGGCCCATGGGCGCGGCAAGGGGGACCACCTGTGGCCCACCCTGCGGCGCCGGGCCGGCGAGCGGGCGGACTTCGCGGCGGCGGCGGAACGCCTGTCCGCCTGGCTGGGCCGGGCCGACCGCGAGGCGCCCTACGACTTCCTGACCGAACTGCTGGGGCCGGGCAAGGGGCGCCAGCGCTTCCTGGCCCGCCTGGGCGTCGACGCCAACGACGCCATCGACGAATTCCTGGGCCTGGCCCTGCTGTACGAGCGCGAGCACCCGCCGGCCTGGCAGGGTTTCCTGTCGTGGGTCGAGGCCGGGGCCACCGAGGTGAAGCGCGACCTGGAACAGGTGAAGGATGCCGTGCGGGTGATGACGGTGCACGGCTCCAAGGGCCTGGAGGCCCCCGTGGTGATCCTGCCCGACACCGTGCGGGTGCCCGATCCGAACAAGGACACCAGCCTGTTCTGGACCGACCCGGCGGACGGCGGACCCTCGGTGCCCCTGTGGGTGCCGTCGAAGGAGGACGACGTGGTGGCCACGGAAACCCTGCGCGAGGCCCGGAACACGGCCCTGCGGCGGGAATACCGGCGCCTGCTCTATGTGGCCATGACCCGGGCCCGGGAACGGGTCTACCTGGGCGGCTGGCGGACCAAGAAGGCGCCGGCCGAGGGCAACTGGCACGACCTGGTATCGGCCGTCCTGGCCACGGACGACGACAAGATTGCCCTGGACGACGGCACCGAGGCCTG
>JAGREA010000440.1 GCA_020446745.1 Rhodobacterales bacterium
TCGGAACGGGGGGGCAGGCGATGACCGGCGGCTCCCGCGACGCCATCCTGAACCGGCTGCGCGCCCGGCGCATCGCCGACGGCCAAAGCGTCGATGCCCGCCTGGCCGCCCGGGCCCGCAACACGGTGCCGGCCCGCGCCGCGTTGGACGCGGAAGGGCGCATCGCCCTGTTCATCGACGAGGCGGAAAAGGTGGCGGCCCCGGTGACCCGCCTGCCGGGCCTGGAGGCCCTGCCCGGGGCGGTGGCCGACCTGCTGCGCGACAGCAACCTGCCGGCCCGCCTGCGCCGTTCGCCCGACCCCCTGCTGGAGGGCCTGACCTGGCCCGAGGCCCTGGAGGTCACGGCCGGCCCGGCCGGCGACGCCGACCACGTGGCCCTTTCCGTGGCCACGGCCGGGGTGGCGGAAACGGGCACCCTGGTGCTCACGTCCGGCCCCGACAACCCCACCACGCTCAACTTTCTGCCCGACCTGCACCTGGTGGTGCTGCCGGCCAGCCGGGTGACCGGCGCCTACGAGGACGTGTGGGATGCCCTGCGCCAACGGGCCGACGACCGCTTCATGCCCCGGGTGGTGAACTGGATCACCGGCCCGTCGCGCACGGCCGATATCGAACAGACCCTGCTGATGGGCGCCCACGGGCCGCGCAGCCTGCGGGTGTTCCTGATCGATGGGGTCTAGGGGCCGCCATCCAGGTCAAAAAGGCCTGTCGCCCGAGGACCGGGACCTGTGGCGCCACGTGACCCGCGACGTGGAACCCCTGCGCCGCGTCCGCCACGGCCCGGAAAAGGAAACCAGGCCGGAAGCGCCCCCGCCGCCGCCCGTGCCCCTGAAGGCCAAGCGGTCCCTGCCCCTGCCCAAATCCGCCACCGCGCCGCCGCCGCCGGACCTGGACCGGGACCGTTCCGCCCCGGGCCTGGACCGGCGCACCAGCCGGCGCCTGAAGCACGGCCGGCTGGACATCGACGCCCGCATCGACCTGCACGGTTTGTCCCAGACGGAAGCCCACCGGGCCCTGGATGCCTTCATCGGCGCGTCCCACGCGGCGGGGCGCCGCTGCGTCCTGGTGATCACCGGCAAGGGCACGCGGGAGCGGGAAGAGACCCGCGACCGGGAAGTGGGCGTGCTGCGCCGCGCCGTGCCCCACTGGCTGAACCTGCCGCCCAACCGGTCGCGCGTGCTGGCCTTCAGCCACGCCGCGCCCCGCCACGGGGGGGAAGGGGCGCTGTACGTGATGCTGCGGAAGTCGGGGTAGGCGTCCATGCGGCCCAACCCATTGAATTCCCCCCACCGATCCGCTTTCATCGCCCCATGACGCCCTTCGGCCTTCGGATCCGGGAATTGCGGCGGCAGCGTGGCCTGTCGCTGCGCGCCATGGCCGAGGCCATGGGCGTGTCGGCGGCCTATCTTTCGGCCCTGGAGCACGGCCGCCGGGGCCGGCCCGGGTCGGGCTTCGTCATGCAGGTGTGCGCCTTTTTCGAACTGATCTGGGACGAGGCCGAGGAACTGAAGCGCCTGGCCGAACGGTCCCACCCCCGGGTGGTGGTGGACACGGCGGGCCTGAGCCCCAAGGCCACGGAACTGGCCAACCTGCTGTCCCGGCGCATCGGCGACCTGTCCGACGACACCATCGACTGGATCATCCACGAGATCGAGACCGGCTCGGCCGGGCGGGAGTAGAGCGTCTCAGGCTCAACCGCTTCGATAGGCCAATGATCTCACATCGGAATCATCCAGCAACGGAACTAAATATATCTTATATATCAATATCTTATAAGAGTTATCCTCGGCTTTAACAGCCTTCACCGATAGAAAAGCGGTTGACGGACGACCAAAGAGTCGGAATCCCTATATGGTTTTCCAAGTGGGAATTCTTATGAGGGCCCTACCGTGACCAAGCCTGCTGACGTTCGTAAAAATAGACCAAGCGGTTATGGAGAGGCGTTTAAGACTGCTCTGGACGAGTATGAGAGCATCCAGCACCAGCGAGTAGTCTTGGATGAGGAAATTGCAGTGTGCGAGAACAAAGCGGCAACCACTCGCGATCTTATCCACTCTCTTTGGTCACGCCTCAACAATGAAGAACGAACGACGTTCGCATCACGGGTTCGAGAACTTGAAGTAAGTAAGCCACTTGCTATCGGTACTGGTCATCAAGAATTTAATAAAGTAATTGAAATATTAAAGGAAAATCAAAAAAAAGAATGGAGTATTGAACAAGTAAAAATCCAACTTCATGAAATGGGATTTAATCCTACATCTAAATCAATCGGAAGTATTTTTAGTAGAATGGCGAAAGAAGGAAGGCTTGTTCGTTTAAGACGTGGGGTATACACCCATCCTGAATATGGCTTTGGAGTTGTTGGTATTGAAGAAGACTAAATGAAATCAGCCTGCCGATGTTGCAGCACCGGCAGGCTGATCAAGAAAGTTCGGGGACGGCAGGTTCGCGGGATACAGGACTTTGCACTCTGGACCCGTGGGTTCAACTCCCACCGTCTCCACCAGCCCCGTTCGTCTAATGGCAGGACGCCAGTCTTCCAAACTGGAAATGAGGGTCCAACTCCCTCACGGGGCACCACTTCATATTTGGGATTTTTACCGCATTTGCGAACGTTGTCTAGGGGAAAGTCGGACTAAGGCATTGGAGTCACTCAAAGTTTTGACTCAAGCTCTTGAAATACTTGGTCGCCTTTTACGGCATGTATTGTCAGGACCTCGCCTTTCAACAGCTTATCAACCTGCTGTCCCGGCGCATCGGCGACCTGTCCGACGACACCATCGACTGGATCATCCACGAGATCGAAACCGGCTCGGCCGGGCGGGAGTAGCGGGGAGCACCGCGCAGGCGGCGACCATGCTTCGAGACGCGCCTTCGGCGCTCCTCAGCATGAGGCCTAACATATTGAAAAACCTCACCCTGAGGAGGCCCGCAGGGCCGTCTCGAAGGGCTGGATCGACCGGGCTCTAGATCCACTTGCGGGTGCGGAACCACACCCACTGCAGCACGCCCACCCCCACCAGGCCGCCCACCAGGGCCCAGAAGGCCCAGGGCTTGTCGGCCCCGGGGATGCCGCCCACGTTGACCCCCAGCAGCCCGGTGACGAAGCCCAGGGGCAAGAACAGCCCGGCCACCAGGGACAGCAGGTACATGGTGCGGCCCGATCGTTCCGCCGCCGCGTGGCGGGCCGCGTCCTGGATGATCATGGCCCGCTCGCGCAGTTCCTCCAGCCCCTCCACATAGCGCGTCACCACGTCCAGGTCCTGGCGGATCTCCGTCCGGTTGTCCTCGGAAAGCCACGGCTCGCGGGCCGCCGCCAGGCGGGTCAGGGCCGTCATCTGGGGCAGCAGGAAGCGGCGCAGGTAGGCGATGTCCTGGCGGATGTCGGTCAACTCGGCCGGCGCCACGTGGACGCCGTCGCCGGTGTCGTCCTCGTCCTCGATGGTGTCCATGCGGTCCTCCAGGCGCTCCAGGGCGTCGGAGAAGCGGGCCGTCAGGCGCTCGGCGATGAAGCTGACCAGCGTGCCCATGGTTTCGGGCCCCCGGCCCTGGGCCAGGCCCTCGCGCAGGTCCTCGAAGGCCAGCATGTAGTAGCGGCGGATGGTGATCAGCCGCCGTTCCGTGGCCAGCATGCGGGTGGAGATCAGGGGATGTTCCTGGGGCCCCTCGTTGAAGTTGACGCCGCGCAGGTTCAGCAGCATGCCCTCGGCCACCGTGTCGCAGCGGGGCCGGGTGTTCTCGGCGAACAGGGCCTCCACCGTGCCGTAGGAGGCCCCCGACAGGCGGGCCACCACGTCGCGGGCGTTGGGGGCCATGTAGTCCACGTGGTACCAGGTCATGGCCTCGGGATGGGGCAGGGACTCATCGTCCTTCTCCAGGGTCTGGGGATCCAGCACCTGGGCCCCGCCCCGGCCGTCCAGAATGCATGCGTACAAGATGGCGCCCATGGGCCCTGCCTCCGTCAGCCGTTGCCGTGGGGCAAGGTTACCACGCCCGCCGCCGGGGGGTCAGGGACAGGTTTCGTCGCCGTCCAGCCACCAGGGGCCGCCGACGCAGCCGATGCGGTCCAGGTCCGGCCGCGTGGGTACCGGGCGGGGCGGCGGGTCGCCGGGGAAGGCCGCCGCGTAGGCGGCGATGAAGCGGGCCGTCATGGCGTCCTTGCGGTCGCAGTGGCCGCCGTAGAACAGGCGCAGGCGGTACTGCCCGGCCTGGGGCCCGTCCTTGACCACCAGGCCGCCCAGTTCGACGGCCGGATAGCTGTCGCCCGTCAGCAGCCGGACCCAGGGCATGATCAGTTCGCTGCCCTTGGTGGTGGATTCCGTCAACACGTACTGGGCGAAGGCCTGGGCCCGCCGGTCCTTCTCGGCTTCCGAACCGCCGTCGAAGGTGACCACGGACAGGCATTGGGTGCGCGTATGGGTGGGGCCGCCGAAGGGCGCCATGATCGACGCCAGACGGGCGTAGTGCAGGATCAGCGGCGCCACCACCACCAGGACGATGACCAGGGACCACAGGGCGATCCGCTTCATCGTCATGGGCGGGCTCCTACAGGATGAACTTGGTCAGGTCCGCGCTTTTCATCAGCTCGCCCACCTGGGTGCGCACGTCGTCGGCGGTCAGGGTCAGGCTCTCGCCGCCGCGCTCCGAGGCGGAGAAGCTGATCTCCTCCACCAGCTTCTCCATCACCGTGTGCAGGCGCCGGGCGCCGATGTTCTCCACCGAGGCGTTGATCTCGGCCGCCACGTCGGCGATGGCGTCGATGGCGTCCTCGGTGAAGGTCAGGGTCAGGTCCTCCACCGCCATCAGTGCCGTGTACTGGCGGATCAGCGAGGCCTCGGGCTCGGTGAGGATGCGGCGGAAGTCGTCGCGGGTCAGGGCCCGCAACTCCACCCGCGTGGGCAGGCGGCCCTGCAGCTCGGGCAGCAGGTCGGAAGGCTTGGCCAGGTGGAAGGCGCCGGAGGCGATGAACAGGATGTGGTCGGTCTTCACGGCGCCGCGCTTGGTGGCCACGGTGGTGCCCTCGATCAGCGGCAGCAGGTCGCGCTGCACGCCCTCGCGGCTCACGTCGGCGCCCTGGCGTTCGGACCGCGCGGTGATCTTGTCGATCTCGTCCAGGAACACGATGCCGTTGTTTTCCACGGCCTCGATGGCTTCCTTCACCACCAGGTCCTCGTCGATCAGCTTGTCGCTTTCCTGGGCCACCAGCACGTCGTAGGACTGGGCCACGGACAGGCGCTTGGGCTTGGTCTGCTGGCCGAACGCCTTGCCCATGATGTCGTTCAGGTTGAGCATGCCCATGGAAGCCCCGGGCATGCCGGGGATGTCGAAGGTGGGCAGGTTGCCGGCGCCCTCGGCCACCTGGATCTCGATCTCGCGGTCGTCCAGTTCCCCCTGGCGCAGCATGCGGCGGAACTTCTCGCGCGTCTCCTTGCCGGCGTTGGGGCCCACCAGGGCGTCCAGCACCCGCTCCTCGGCCAGCACCTCGGCCTTGGCGGTCACCTGCCTGCGCTGCTTTTCCTGCACCATGTGGATGGCGATCTCCAGCAGGTCGCGCACGATCTGCTCAACATCGCGGCCCACGTAGCCCACTTCCGTGAACTTGGTGGCCTCCACCTTGATGAACGGGGCCTGGGCCAGGCGGGCCAGGCGGCGGGCGATTTCCGTCTTGCCGACGCCCGTGGGGCCGATCATCAGGATGTTCTTGGGCAGGACCTCCTCGCGCAGGTCCTCGGCCAGCTGCTGGCGGCGCCAGCGGTTGCGCAGCGCCACGGCGACGGCGCGCTTGGCGTCGTTCTGGCCGATGATGAAACGGTCGAGCTCGGAAACGATCTCGCGCGGGGTGAAGCTGCTGGTCATAGGCTTTCAAGCACCACGTTGCCGTTGGTATAGACGCAGATGTCGGCGGCGATGGCCATGGCGCGCCGGGCGATGGCCTCGGCGTCCATGTCGTCGCGGTCCACCAGGGCGCGGGCCGCGGCCAGGGCGTAGTTGCCGCCGGAACCGATGCCGATCAGCCCGTCCTCGGGCTCCAGCACGTCGCCGGTGCCGGTCAGCACCAGCGAGACCTGGCTGTCGACCACGGCCATCATGGCTTCCAGGCGGCGCAGGTAGCGGTCGGTGCGCCAGTCCTTGGCCATCTCGACGCAGGCGCGGGTGAGCTGGCCCGGATGCTGCTCCAGCTTGGCAGCAGCCCTGAACAACTGCGCGAAGGCCTCGGCGGTGGGGCTGGCGAAGTCTGCGATCACGTCGCCGTTGCGCAGCCGACGTACTTCGCGGGCGTTGGACTTGAGGCTCGTGTTGCAGAAAGTCA
>JAGREA010000441.1 GCA_020446745.1 Rhodobacterales bacterium
GGCCGTCGATTTGCCCGGCCCACAGCGCCTCGTCGCACAGCAGGCCCGGCAGCAACAGAAGGGGTGTTTTCGACACCGTTGTTGTTCCTTGATGGGGTGTTCGAGAGACCTATCGGACCCTGCCAAGCCCGCCCGGCGCCGTCAATGATTTTGCCCGGTTTTCGGCCATTCTCGGCCTTTACCCCCGTCCCGGCGGGCGGCATGATCATTGAAACGGGCCCAACGAGAGCCCAGCAAGGGAGGACGCGCGATGACCGACGGCACTTCCGACACCTTCGCCTGGCGCCCCGACTCGGCCAGGATCGCCGACAGCACCCTGGCGCCGTTCCTGGCCACCCACGGCCTGGCCGACGTGGATGCCCTGGTGGAACGGGCCGATGCCGACCCCGCCTGGTTCTGGCAGGCGGTGATCGACCATGCCGGCCTGCGCTTCGCCACCCCCTACCACACCCTGCTGGACGATGCGGACGGCCCCGCCGCCGCCCGCTGGTGCCAGGGCGGCACCACCAACCTGGTGCTGAACGGCCTGGACCGCCACCGCGGCACCCCGGTGATGGCCCGCGAGGCCGTGTGCTGGGAGGGCGAGGACGGCCAGGTGCGCCGCTGGACCTATGCCGACCTGGACCGCGAGGTCTGCCGCCTGGCCGGCGGCCTGCGGGCCCTGGGCCTGGGCCCCGGCGACCCGGTGGGCCTGTTCATGCCCATGCTGCCGGAAACGGTGGCCGGGTTCCTGGCCGTGGCCAAGATCGGCGGCATCGTGCTGCCCCTGTTCTCGGGCTTCGGCGCCGACGCCCTGGTGGACCGCCTGTCCGACGGCGACGCCAAGGCCGTGCTGGCCGCCGACGGCACCCTGCGCCGGGGCAAGCGGGTGGACATGAAGGCGGTGCTGGACCAGGCCCTGGCGCGCCTGCCCGGCGTGGCCCACGTGGTGGTGTTCGACCGCCTGGGCCTGGACGTGCCCATGGTCCCCGGCCGCGACCACCGCTGGGGCGACCTGACGGCCGGGCAGCCGGACCATTGCGACACCCTGATGATGCCGGCCGACGACCCGTTCATGGTCATCTTCACCTCGGGCACCACGGGCCGGGCCAAGGGCACGGTGCACACCCACTGCGGATTCGCCACCAAGCTGGCCGCCGACCTGGGCCTGTGCCTGGACTTCCGGCCCACGGACCGGATCCTGTGGATGTCGGACATCGGCTGGCTGGTGGGGCCCATGCAGATCGTCACGGCGACCCTGCACGGCGCCGCCATGGTGCTGGCCGAGGGCACGCCCGACTACCCCCAGCCGGGCCGCTTCTGGCGCCTGATCCAGGACTACCAGGTCACCTACCTGGGCGTGGCGCCGACCATCGCCCGGGCCATGATGCGCCTGGGCGACGACATCGTGGCGGCCCACGACCTGTCCAGTCTGCGGGTGGTCATTTCGTCGGGCGAGCTGTGGACGCCGGACGCCTGGTGGTGGTTCTTCCGCACCGTGTGCAAGGAGACCGTGCCGATCCTCAACGTTTCCGGCGGCACCGAGATCGGCTGGGGCATCCTGACCAACACGGTGGTGCAGCCCCACAAGCCGGGCGGCTTCTCCACCGCCCTGCCCGCCATGGGCGTGGACGTGACCGACACCCAGGGCCACACGGTGCCCCAGGGGACCATGGGCGAGCTGGTGCTGCGCCAACCCTCCATCGGCCTCAGCCGCGGCCTTTGGCGGGCGCCGGAGCGGTTCCACGAGACCTACTGGTCGAAGATCCCGGGCCTGTGGGTGCACGGCGACTGGGCGTCCCGCGACGGCGACGGCACCTGGTTCCTGCACGGCCGGTCCGACGACACCATCATGGTGGCCGGCAAGCGTTGCGGCCCTTCGGAAGTGGAAAGCCTGCTGGTGGGCACGGGCCTGGTGGCCGAGGCGGCGGCCACGGCCATCACCGACCCGGTGAAGGGCGAGGCCGTGCTGTGCGTCTGCGTGCCCGGCCCGGGCGTGGCCGCCGACGGCGACACGGCCCAGCGCCTGTCCGCCGCCGTGGTGGCGGCCCTGGGCCCGGCCTTCCGGCCCAAGGACGTGGTGTTCGTGGACGACCTGCCCAAGACCCGCAGTATGAAGGTCATGCGCCGGGTGGTGCGGGCGGTCTATGAAGGGAAGGATCCGGGGGACCTGGCCAGCCTGGTCAATCCGCCGGCCCTGGAGGACCTGCGGGCGGCGGTCAGGCGGTAGCCTTGTCGGCCACGGGTTCGGCCACGGGCGGGCGGCTGGCGCGGGTCAGCACATAGGTGGCGGCGGGAATCATGATGGCCGCCAGCACCGCCGGCAGGACCCAGCTTTCGGCGATCACCAGCACCCAGGCGAAGCTGGCCGACATCATGGTCACGGCCAGGGCCTTGGCCTTGGGCGAGATCACCTTGTGGCTGTGCCAGTCGCGGATGGGCGGGCCCAGGCGGGGGTGGTGCCACAGCCACATCTGGAACCGTTCCGACGATCGCGAGAAGGCCCACACGGCGACGATCAGGAACACCGTGGTGGGCAGGCCCGGCACCACCACGCCCACCAGCCCCAGGGCGACGCAGAACCAGCCCAGGGCCAGGAAGGCCCAGCAGCTGGCCCGGCCCTGGCAGACCCGGGTTGGCGGCGGCGGTGGCGGCAGGTCGTTGCCCATGCCCCATAATATGCGGCTTCGCCGGCCATGCGGCAAGGGAGACCCAGGGTCACGCC
>JAGREA010000442.1 GCA_020446745.1 Rhodobacterales bacterium
CCACTGGCGGAAGAAATTGCCTACCGTCCGGCCGGGGTCCTCATGCAGAGCTTTACCGGCGTGCCCGCGGTGGCCGATCTCGCTGCGATGCGCAGCGTGGTGAAGGAGGCAGGCTATGACGCCAGTATCGTCAACCCGCTCTCACCGGTGGATCTGGTGATCGATCACTCGGTGATGGTCGACTACTTCGGCAGCGACGACGCCCTGGACAAGAACATCGACCTGGAATTCGCCCGCAACGGCGAGCGCTACGCCTTCCTGCGCTGGGGCCAGGAGGCCTTCGCCAACTTCCGCGTGGTGCCCCCGGGCACCGGCATCTGCCACCAGGTGAACGTCGAGCACCTGGCCCAGGTGGTGTGGACCGGCGGCGCGGGCGACGGCGTCGCCTACCCCGACACCGTGGTCGGCACCGACAGCCACACCACCATGGTCAACGGCCTGGCGGTGCTGGGCTGGGGCGTGGGCGGCATCGAGGCCGAGGCCGCCATGCTGGGCCAGCCCGTGTCCATGCTGATCCCCGAGGTCATCGGCTTCCGCCTGACCGGCGGCCTGAAGGAAGGCACCACGGCCACCGACCTGGTGCTGACCGTGGTGCAGATGCTGCGCGCCAAGGGCGTGGTGGGCAAGTTCGTGGAATTCTACGGCCCCGGCCTGGACCACCTGTCCCTGCCCGACCGCGCCACCATCGCCAACATGGCCCCCGAATACGGCGCCACCTGCGGCATCTTCCCCATCGACGCCGAGACCATCCGCTACCTGACCTTCACCGCCCGCGATCCGCAGCGCGTGGCCCTGGTGGAAGCCTATGCCAAGGCCCAGGGCATGTGGCGCGACGCCAACAGCGCCGAGCCCGTGTTCACCGACACCCTGGAGCTGGACATCTCGACCGTCGAGCCCAGCCTGGCCGGCCCCAAGCGGCCCCAGGACCGCATCGTCCTGTCCCAGGCCAAACAGTCGTTCGCCGGCACCCTGAAGGACATGGCCGGGGCCGACGCGCCGCGCGTCGCCGAGGTGGCGGGCGAGACCTACGGCCTGCGCGACGGCGACGTGGTGATCGCCGCCATCACCAGCTGCACCAATACCTCGAACCCCAGCGTGCTGGTGGCCGCCGGCCTGCTGGCCAGGAACGCCGTGGCCAAGGGCCTGAAGTCCAAGCCCTGGGTCAAGACGTCGCTGGCGCCGGGCTCGCAGGTGGTCGCCGACTACCTGGAAAAGGCCGGCCTGCAGGATCCCCTGGATGCCCTGGGCTTCAACATCGCCGGCTTCGGCTGCACCACCTGCATCGGCAACTCGGGCCCGCTGGCCGAACCCATCGTCGACGCCATCGAGGGCGCCGACCTGGTGACCGCCGCCGTGCTGTCGGGCAACCGCAACTTCGAAGGCCGGGTCAGCCCCCACACCCGGGCCAACTATCTGGCCTCGCCGCCGCTGGTGGTGGCCTATGCCCTGGCCGGGTCCATGGGCCGTGACCTGTTCACCGACCCCCTGGGCAAGGACAGCGACGGCAACCCGGTGTACCTGAAGGACATCTGGCCGTCGAACGCCGACGTGCAGGACGCCATCGCCGCCTCCATCACGCCGGAGATGTACGCCACCCGCTATGCCGACGTGTCCAACGGCCCGGCCGCGTGGCAGGCCATCACCCCCACGCCGACCCTGACCTACGACTGGAGCGCGGTTTCCACCTACGTGCAGAACCCGCCCTACTTCGTCGGCATGAACGACGAGCGGCCGGGGGCCACCGTGGGCAACATCGGCGGCGCCCGGGCCCTGGCCCTGCTGGGCGATTCCATCACCACCGACCACATCTCGCCGGCCGGCTCCATCAAGGAGGACAGCCCGGCGGGCTCCTACCTGGTGGGCCACCAGGTGCGGCCCGTGGACTTCAACTCCTACGGCTCGCGGCGCGGCAACCACGAGGTGATGATGCGCGGCACCTTCGCCAACATCCGCATCCGCAACGAGATGGCGCCGGGCACGGAAGGCGGGGTGACCACCCACCAGCCGTCGGGCGAGGTGATGCCCATCTACGACGCGGCCATGAAGTATGCCGACGAAGGCACGCCGCTGATCGTCGTCGGCGGCAAGGAATACGGCACCGGGTCCAGCCGCGACTGGGCAGCCAAGGGCACCCGCCTGCTGGGCGTCAAGGCCGTGGTGGTGGAAAGCTTCGAGCGCATCCACCGCTCCAACCTGGTAGGCATGGGCGTGCTGCCGCTGCAGTTCAAGGACGGCACCAGCCGCAAGACCCTGGGCCTGGACGGCACGGAAACCTTCGACCTGACCGGCCTGGAAGCCGGCCTGTCGCCGCGCATGGACCTGACCCTGACCATCCACCGGGCCGACGGGTCGTCGGAAAGCGTGCCGGTGCTGTGCCGGGTCGATACGGCCGACGAGGTGGACTACATGCTGGCCGGCGGCATCCTGCAGTACGTGCTGCGCAACCTGGCCGCCTGATCCCTCACCGCCCCTTCGGGGGTGGCGCGACAAGACGAAACCCCCGACGCCCTGGGCGCCGGGGGTTTTTTCATGCCTTCGGGAATGCGGGGGGCGCGGGCGCTTCAGCCGCGCCAGAAAGGCTTGTCGATCTCGTGGTCCACATCGGCCCGGCCGATGCCGATGTCGCTGAGCATGCGGTCGTCCAGGCGGGCCAGCAGGCGGCGCTGGCGGATCCGGTCCTGCCAGACCTGGACCCGTTCCACCAGGCCCAGCAGCCCGCCGAGGCCACGATGCCGGGCCGGGGCGGCCCGATTGCTGATCATGCGGGGATCAACACAGGTCGTATGGGTGGTCATGGCGTCGTTTCCTCGTCAGGGGATGGTGTCGATGGAATAAGGATATGCAAAGAAATTCTTGACGACAAATGACGATTTCTTGCTATAAGACTTAAAATTTCTTAGTCATTAGGACCCGCCATGGCCCGCCGCCTGCCCCCCCTGAACACCCTGCGCGCGTTCGAGGCGGCGGCCCGCCTGGGCGGCTTCACCCACGCGGCGCGGGAACTGAACGTGACCCCGGCGGCGGTCAGCCACCAGGTGAAGGTGCTGGAGGATTTCGTCGGCCAGCGCCTGTTCCGGCGCCTGGCCCGGGGCCTGGTGCTGTCGGAAGTGGGGCGGGCCTATGCCGACGGCCTGGGCCAGGGCCTGGACCGCCTGGCCCAGGCCCAGGGGGTGCTGTACGAACGGCGCCCCAAGGGGCTGCTGCGCATCACCGCCCTGCCGTCCTTCGCCCACGCCTGGCTGTCCCACCGCCTGCCCGAGTTCCTGGACCTGTACCCCGAGGTGTCGGTGGAGCTGTTCCTGGAATACACGGCCACGGATTTCAGCGCCGGCGACCGCGACGTGGGCATCCGCTATGGCCTGGGGAACTATCCGGGCCTGCGCACCACCCACATCCTGAACGACGAGGTGTTCCCCGTGTGCAGCCCGGCGCTGCTGAACGGGCCGACGCCGCTGCGCACGCCCCGCGACCTGCTGAACCACACCCTGATCCACGACTGCGCCACCCGGCTGGAGGAGGAAATCCAGACCTGGACCCCCTGGCTGCGCCGCTATGGCCTGGAGGACGAGCACCCGCCCCGGCGCCTGGGCTTTTCCGATTCCACGGCCGTGCTGCGCTGTGCCGTGGGCGGCTACGGCGTGGCCCTGGGGCGCACCTCGCTGGTGGCCGAATACATGGCCCAGGGGCGCCTGGTGCGGCCGTTCAAGGACGTGCTGCCCACCGATTTCACCTACTACCTGGTGGCCCCCGAGGCCACGGCCGACGAACCCCGCATCGCCGCCTTCCGGGCCTGGCTGCTGGACGTGGCCCGGGCCGAGCACGACACCATCACCGGCATGTGATTCGCGGTTGATCGGGGGATCAAGTACACCGGACCCATGACCCGACACACCCGCATCGCCCTTCCGGCCCTGATCGCCACCGCCCTGCTGGCCCTGACGACCAGCGCCCGGGCCGGCGACCGCCTGACGGTGGTCGAGCTGTTCACCTCGCAGGGCTGCTCGTCCTGCCCGCCGGCCGACACCTTCCTGGGTGAGCTAAGCCAGCGCCAAGACATCCTGGCCCTGTCCATGCACGTGGACTATTGGGACTACATCGGCTGGAAGGATCCCTTCGCCCTGCCGGCCAACAGCGAACGCCAGCGCACCTACGCCCACCACTTCGGCCTGCGCTATGTCTACACGCCGCAGATGGTGGTGCAGGGCCAGCGCCAGGCCACCGGATCCGACCGCGATCGGGTCCTGAACAGCATCAGCGCCCTGGCCGACGAACCGACCCTGGACCTGTCCGGCCACCGGGCCGCCGACGACCCGGGGGTGATGGTGGTGGACCTGCCCGAAAGCCCCGGCACCGACGCCGTGGTCCTGGCCGTGGGTTTCGACAACGCCCACGAGACCCGCATCAAGCGCGGCGAGAACCGCGACCGCACGCTGCGCTACCACAACGTGGTGCGGGCGGTGACCGAAGTGGGCACCTGGGACGGCCACGCCACCCGCCTGCGCCTGTCCCTGGGCGACGTAGCGCCGCAAACCGACGCCTGCGCCGTGCTGGTGCAGTCGCGCCGTTCGGGCCGCATCCTGGGCGCCGTGCGCATGAACCTGGGCGGCTGACGCCCACCCTTCCGGGGTCCGCCCCCACGCCCACACCCGCACCCCTTGGCGCCACATCCCATGGTCGAGTCGTTTCGACCTTGAAACGATCAACCATTTTTGGTAGACTCTGCGCTCGCTGTTCGTCGGATTGTTGAGGTCGGGGCGAACGGCCAATGGGCGGCCAATCAGAAGCCGTGGTCACGAAAGCGCGCTGGGCCGGTGTCCCACGCGCCTTGCAGATGCTCAAGCAAGCACACCAACCAACGTGATGATGATCCCCGGCAAAGGGGGCGCGGATCAACTGTCGGGCCCGGTGCCCGATACCGCACGTCCGGGAGGCCAAGTGATGAACCAAACGCCCAAACAGGCGCCGTATGCCGCTGCCATGTGCCTGGTGGCACAGGGAGCGGACCCCATGATGGGTTCCGGCGCCGGCACACCATCCTACATGACCGGGCGCGGCGAGCCGGGGTTGGAGGACCTTTTGTCCGACCCCGCCATGCACGCGCTCATGTCCAGCGACCGGGTGCGCGCCGACGAGCTGCGCACCCTGATTCGCCGCACCCGGCGGGGCCTGCTGTCCCGCTGAACCAGGGTTTTCGCGCCGGGCCCCGACAGAATGGCGGGCGTCCCGACTGGCGGACGGGCCGGGCTTGATGCCCGGCCCGTTCCGTTTGGGGGGGACCCTAAAGGCCGTTTTGGGGGGGGACCCTACAGGCCCTTTTCCATCACCGCCGCCAGGCGCCGGGCGAAGGCCGGGGCGTCGGCCACCGGCTCGCCTTCCAGGATGCGGGCCTGGTCCAGCAGCAGGAACGCGGCGTCGGCCATGTCCTCGCCGCCCTCGGCGCCGTGGGCCAGACCCTTGATCAGGGCGTGGCCCGGGTTCAGTTCCAGGATGCGCGGCGTGTCCAGGCCGCCCTTGAACTGGCGGTGCTGCTTCAGGATGCGTTCCAGGTGGATGTCCATGTCGCCTTCGTCGGCCACCAGGCAGACGGCGCTGTCGGTCAGCCGCTGCGACACCCGCACGTCCTTCACCGCCTCGCCCAGGGCGATCTTGAAGGCGGCGATCAGCTTGTCCATCTCGGCGTCGGGCGCGGCCTCGGGCTTGTCCGCTTCCGGCTGGTCCTCGGGCGCCTTCACCTTGTCCAGGTCGGCCCCGCCCCGGGTCACGGACTTGAAGGGCTTGCCCTCGAAATCGGGCACCGACGAGGTCCAGAACTCGTCCACCGGGTCGCTCAGCAGCAGCACCTCGACGCCCTTGGCCCTGAAGCCCTCAAGCTGCGGGCTGCGCTTCAGGGAGTCCAGGTCATCGCCGGTGATCATGTAGATGGCGTCCTGGCCCTCCTTCATGCGGCCCACGTAGTCGGCCAGGGTGGTCCAGTCGTCGGTGCCCGTGGAGCGGAACCGGGCCAGGGCCAGCAGGGCGTCGCGGTTGGCGAAGTCCTCGTAGATGCCTTCCTTGATCAGCGGGCCGAAGTGGGTCCAGAAGGCGGCGTAGTCGTCGGGCGCCTTTTCGGCCTTCTTCTTCAGTTCGCCCAGCACCCGCTTGACCAGGCCCGAGCGGATCTTGGCCAGCTTGGGGTCGTTCTGCAGCATCTCGCGGCTGATGTTCAGCGACAGGTCCTCGGAATCCACCACGCCGCGCAGGAACCGCAGGTACGACGGCAGCAGGCCCTCGCAGTCGTCGGTGATGAACACCCGCTTCACGTACAGCTTCACCCGCGGCTTGCGGTCGGGGTCGTACAGGTCGAACGGCGGGCTGGAGGGGATGAACAGCAGGTTGGTGTAGGACAGCACGCCCTCCACCGCGTTGTGCAGGACCATCCAGGGTTCGTCGAACACGTGGCCCACGTGGTGGTAGAACTCGGTGTACTGCTCGTCGGTGATGTCCTTCTTGGCCCGGGTCCACAGGGCCGAACCCTCGTTCAGGGCCTGTTCGGCGCCGTCGTCGCCGCTGCCCGCCATGACGATGGGCACGCCGATGTGGTCCGAATAGGTCTTCACGATGGTGCGCAGGCGCGTCTCTTCCAGGTATTCGTCCTCGCCCTTGGCCAAGTGCAGGATCACCGTGGTGCCGCGGCTTTCGCGTTCGGCCGGTTCGATCTCGAAGGCGCCCTTGCCGTCCGAGGTCCAGCGCCAGGCCTCGGCCTCGCCGGCGCGCCGCGTCAGCACCTCCACCGTGTCCGACACCATGAAGGCCGAATAGAAGCCGACGCCGAACTGGCCGATCAGCTGCGTGTCCTTGGCCGCGTCGCCACTCAGCGCGCCGACGAAGGCCTGGGTGCCGGAACTGGCGATGGTGCCCAGGGTGGCGATCAGGTCGTCGCGGTTCATGCCGACGCCGTTGTCGGTGATCGACAGGGTGCGGGCCGCCTTGTCCGCCGCCAGGGTGATCTTGAACACCCCGTCGCCGTCGATCAGCTCGGGCTTGGTCAGCGAGTCGTAGCGCAGCCGGTCGCAGGCGTCGGAGGCATTGGAGATCAGCTCGCGCAGGAAGATCTCCTTGTGGCTGTAAAGCGAGTGGGCGACGATATCGAGGAGCTTGCTGACCTCGGTCTGGAAAGTGAACGTTTCGCTGGTCATGGGTTCCCTGATCCTTGTCTTGCCTGACCCTTGTCTTGAATGATCGCGCCGCGTCCGGCCATCACGCCGCCGGCGGGCGGGACGTGATATGTGCCAAAGCCGCGCGGCGCGCAACCCCCCGCGACGCCGGGCGGGCGCCGTGACCCCCGATCCGGCCCTGGAAGCCCGGGCCCTGGCGGCCCTGCTGGAGGCCATCGCCGCCGACACCCGCGACACCGCCGCCTGGACCGGCCGCACCCACCTGGCGCCCCGGGTGCTGGAGGCCATGGGCCGGGTGCCGCGCCACGAATTCGTGCGCCCGCGGGACCGCTACCGGGCCTACCTGAACCAGCCCCTGCCCATCGGCGCCGGGCAGACCATCTCGCAGCCCTTCATCGTCGCCCTGATGACCGACCTGCTGGACCTGGACCCCGCCGACCGGGTGCTGGAGGTGGGCACCGGCTGCGGCTACCAGACGGCGGTGCTGGCCCACCTGGCGGCGCGGGTGGACAGCGTCGAGATCCGCCCCGAGCTGGCGGCCGGGGCGGCCGAACGCCTGGCCGCCCTGGGCCTGGACAACGTGGCCCTGCACGGGGGCGACGGCTTCGCCGGCTGGCCGGCGGCGGCGCCCTATGACGCCATCATGGTCACCGCCGCGCCCCTGGAGGTGCCGCCGGCCCTGGTCGAACAGCTGGCCCCGGGCGGGCGCATCGTCATCCCCCTGGGCCCCGTGGGCGGGCCCCAGGTGCTGTACCGGGGCCGGCGCGGGGCCGCCGGCGCCCTGCATGGCGACAACCTCCTGCCCGTGGGGTTCGTGCCCCTGGTGACACCGGACGACCTGGTGTAGAGGTAGGACTCCCTCCGCGCCGAACCGGCGAAGGTGCGCCCATGCAGATCGACACCGCCGGCGACCGCCCCCGGATCACCGCCGTCCTGGGGCCGACCAACACCGGCAAGACCCACCTGGCCATGGAACGCATGCTGGCCCACGAATCCGGCATGATCGGTTTCCCCCTGCGCCTGCTGGCGCGGGAAAACTACGACCGCGCCGTGCGGGCCAAGGGGCCGGGCCAGGTGGCGCTGATCACCGGCGAGGAGAAGATCCTGCCGCCGGGCGCGCGCTATTTCCTGTGCACCGCCGAATCCATGCCCACCGACCGGCGCGTGGCCTTCCTGGGGGTGGACGAGATCCAGACCTGCGCCGACCCGGACCGGGGCCACGTGTTCACGGCCCGCCTGCTGCAGGCGCGCGGCACGCGGGAGACCATGTTCATGGGGGCGGAAACCATCCGCCCGCAGATCCGCGAGCTGGTGCCCGACGCCCTGTTCGACAGCCACCCGCGCTTTTCCACCCTCAGCTACACCGGGCCGCGCAAGATCGACCGCCTGCCGGCGCGCAGCGCCGTGGTGGCCTTTTCCGCCGCCGACGTTTACGCCATCGCCGAACTGGTGCGGCGCCAGCGGGGCGGCGCGGCGGTGGTGCTGGGGGCGCTCAGCCCGCGCACCCGCAACGCCCAGGTGGCCATGTACCAGGCCGGCGAGGTGGACTACCTGGTGGCCACCGACGCCATCGGCATGGGCCTGAACATGGACGTGGACCACGGCTGCACATTGACAAACAGGTTGTCGGCACTGATGCCGTTGGCAGCAAACAGTTCGGCGGCACGGCGGCGAGTCAGGGCTTCTAACACGTCGGCGTATTCAACCCCCTTGTAA
>JAGREA010000443.1 GCA_020446745.1 Rhodobacterales bacterium
CGCCGCCGGCTGCCGTATCTATCGCGACGCCGGCCACGGCCGGTTCGAGATCGCCGCCCAGTACGGGTCCGACAGCAAGTCCGACGCCCTGGATTCCCTGTCCCAGGTGTTCCGCCAGGACTCCCAGGTGCAGGAAATCTCGGTCGGCGGCTGGCGCGTGCTGGCCGCCGCCACCCGCTACCACGGCGAATCCAACGGCGGCCTGTGCCTGTGGAAGACCGGCGACCAGGGCGCCTGGGACGCCGACCACCACCTGATCGTCGGCGACGTAGCCAACCAGCTGGGCATCGCCAACCAGCAGGTGGCCAACCACGAACACATCCTGACCCTGTCGCGCACCGACGGCATGACGGGCCTGCTGAACCGCCGCGCCTTCTTCGAGGAGGAACTGCCCCGGCGCATCGGCCGGCTGCGCCACAACGGCAAGACGTCGGCCCTGTTCTATGTGGACATGGACAACTTCAAGCGCGTCAACGACGTGCACGGCCACCAGGCGGGCGACGAAGCCATCCTGGCCCTGTGCGAGATGCTGCGCAAATTGAGCCGCCCGGGGGACCTGATGGCCCGCCTGGGCGGCGACGAATTCGCCATCTGGCTGGATGGCGTCTCGGCGGAGGTGGCCGAACAGCGGGCCGCCGCCGTCATCGAGGCCAGCGCCGCCCTGCGCCGGTTCTCGGGCGACTCGGAACACCCCCTGGGGGTGTCCCTGGGCGTGGCCTTGTACGATCCCGTGACGGGCGAAAATCTTGAAGAATTGCTCATGCGAGCGGACGAGGCTATGTATGCGATCAAAAACGCGGGCAAGGGAGGATACATCCTGGCACAACCGCCGGGACGGCCGCCTTCGCCTGACGGGGGGAGCTAACCACCCATGAGGGAGGGGGTAAGCCGGTGGATGTCGATATCAATGCGCCATCGTTGACCTACGACGGGGCCAAGGCCCTGGCCATGCACACCGATCCGGCGGTCCGGGCGACCCTGGCCGCCCGTACCGACGTGCCGCCAGAGATTCTGTACTACCTGACCCAGGACGGCGACGTGACCGTGCGCCGGGCCGCGGCGCAGAACACCACGTTGCCGCGCCAGGCGGACCTGCACCTGGCCCGCGACGACGATCCGGGCGTGCGGGCCGGCCTGGCCCTGAAGATCGCCAAGGTGTCGCCGGGCCTGGACCCCGACGCCCAGGACAAGATCAGCAAGGCCACCCGCGAGACCCTGGAGCTGCTGGCCCGCGACGAGATGACGCGGGTCCGCCAGGTGCTGGCCGAGGTGCTGAAGGACGTGGCCGACGCGCCGCCCGACGTGATCCGCACCCTGGCCATGGACACCGAGATCGACGTGGCCGGCCCGGTGCTGCAGTTCTCGCCGGTGCTGACCGACGAGGACCTGATCGAGATCATCAAGAAGGGTCCGGCCCAGGGCGGCCTGGGCGCCATCGCCCGCCGCGACGGAGTCAGCGAGAACCTGGCCGACGCCCTGGTGGCCAGCGACGACGACCAGGCCATTGCCGACCTGCTGGCCAACGACAGCGCCCAGATCCGCGAGGAGACCCTGGACGACCTGGTGAACCGGGCCGAGGAGCACGAGCTGTGGCACGCGCCCCTGGTGCAGCGCCCCAAGCTGCCGCCCCGGGCGGCCAGCAAGCTGGCCCAGTTCGTGGCCGACAACCTGCTGCAAAGCCTGAGCACGCGCCCCGACCTGGACCCGGAAACCCTGGAGGCCGTGGGCGAGATGGTGCGCCACCGGATCAGCCAGTCGGCCATGGCCGAGGAACACGTCGATTCGCCGGCCGGGGCCCCGGAATACCTGCGGGTGCCGCCGCCGCTGAGCGTCGCCAAGCGGCTGTACCTTTCCGGCAAGCTGGACGAACGGGTGCTGAACCGGGCCCTGATGTCCAGCGACTATCCCTTCGTGCTGGCCGGCCTGACGGTGCGGGCCGAGGTGTCCCTGTCCCTGGCCGTGAAGGTGTTCACGGCCCAGACGGCCAAGGGCATCCTGGCCATCTGCCGCAAGGCCGACGTGTCGCCGGAATTCGCCGTGCTGGTGCAGCAGCGCCTGGGCCGCGTGCCGCCGACGCAGATCCTGGCGCCCAGCCGGTCGGGGGTCTATCCTGTTGCCGATTCGGAATTGCGCTGGCAGCTTGAGTTCTTCGCCAATATCAGCGAGCGTGAAGCGGGCTAGAACGGCACCGGCAGGGGACGGTATTCCAACACCATGAGCCACGCACCCGTCACGCGCCTGAACAAGGATCAGCCCCTGTCCTATGACGAGGTGAAGGCCCTGGCCCAGCACCCCGAGGCGGCGGTGCGCAGCCGCCTGGCCGGGCGCGACGACGTGGCGCCCGAGGTGCTGTACTTCCTGGCCCAGGACGACGACGCCCAGGTGCGCCGGGCCATCGCCGCCAACACCGCCACGCCGCGCCAGGCCGACCTGGTGCTGGCGAAGGACCGCGAGCCGGCGGTGCGCGGCACCGTGGCCGTGAAGGTGGCCGAACAGGAAGCCACGGGCATTCCCGAAACGGACAAGCTGCGCGAGATGGCGGCCGAGGCCCTGCAGACCCTGGCCGAGGACCAGGAGGCCCACATCCGCCAGATCCTGGCCGAGGCCCTGAAGGATGTCATCCACGCCCCGGCCGACGTGATCCGCAAGCTGGCCTGGGACACGGAAATCAAGGTGTCCGGGCCGGTTCTGGCCTCGTCGCCGGTGCTCACCGATGCCGACCTGGTGGCCATCGTCGAGGCCCAGCCGGCGCCCGGCGCGGCCCAGGCCATCGCCGCCCGGCCCGAGGTGTCCGAGGCCGTGGCCGACGCCATCGTCGACGGCGACGACGTGGACGCCATCGCCGCCCTGCTGGACAACCCCAGCGCCCAGATCCGCGAGGAGACCCTGGACGCCCTGATCGACCGGGCACCGGCCGTGGAACCCTGGCACCGGCCCCTGGTGGACCGGCCGCGCCTGCCCACCCGGGCGGCCAGCCGGGTGGCCGGCTTCGTGGCCCAGGACCTGCTGGACCGCCTGGCCCGGCGCGCCGACCTGGACGCCGAAACCCTGGATGCGGTGAAGGCCGAGGTGTCGAAGCGCATCAGCGAGGGCCCCAGGGGCGGCAACGGCGACACCGATTCCCCCAGCCTGATCAAGGCCCGGCGCCTGCACGCCGACGGCAAGCTGGACGAGGAAGTGGTGTCCAAGGCCCTGCGGGCCGAGGACCGGGCGTTCGTCATCGCCGCCCTGGCGGTGCTGTCCGACGTGCCGCCCAGCGTGGTGCAGAAGGCCCTGATGACCCACAGCGCCAAGGCCGTGGTGGCCCTGGCCTGGAAGTCGGGCCTGTCCATGCGCACGGCCGAGGCCCTGCAGATCCGCCTGGCCCGCCTGGGCCCGGGCGCCATCATCCGCGCCGGGACCGACGGCACCTATCCCCTGCGGGCCGACGAGCTGGACTGGCAGTTCGAATTCATCCGCGACATGGCGGTTTAGGCCGCGCCCCAGACACCGAGGCTGCGACACCGAACCTGGCCGCGCCAACCCTTCGAGGCTCGCTGCGCTCGCACCTCAGGGTGAGGTTTTTCAATATGTTAGGCCTCATGCCGAGGAGCACCGCAGGTGCGTCTCGAAGCATTGCCGCCACCGGCACGACGCCGGAGGCTCTGGTCAGTCCGGGACGATCAGCGTCCCCGCGCCGTGTTCGGTGAACAGTTCCAGCAGCACCGCGTGGGGCACCCGGCCGTCGATGATCACCGCCCCGTCCACGCCGCGTTCCACGGCGTGCAGGCAGGTTTCCACCTTGGGGATCATGCCGCCCTGGATGGTGCCGTCGGCAATGGCGGCGCGGGCCTGGCTGGCGGTCATCTTGGGGATCAGCGCCCCGTCCTTGCCCTTCACGCCGGCCACGTCGGTCAGCATCAGCAGGCGCCGGGCGGCCACGGCCTCGGCCACCGCGCCGGCGGCCGTGTCGGCGTTGATGTTCAGGGTCTCGCCGTCGGGGCCGGTGCCGATGGGGGCGATCACCGGGATGATGTCCGTCTCCTCGAAGAAATCCAGGATGTGGGGCGTGATCTCCTTCGGCTCGCCCACCAGGCCCAGGTCCAGCACCCGTTCGATGTTGCTTTCCGGGTCGCGCTTGGTGCGGCGCAGCTTTTCCGCCTGGATCAGGTTGGCGTCCTTGCCCGACAGGCCCACGGCGAAGCCGCCGGCGGCGTTGATGGCCGACACGATGTGCTTGTTGATGGACCCGGACAGGACCATTTCCACCACGTCCACCGTTTCCTGATCGGTCACCCGCAGGCCGTCGATGAAGGTGCTCTGGATCTTCAGGCGCTCCAGCATCTCGCCGATCTGCGGGCCGCCGCCGTGCACCACCAGGGGAATCATGCCCACCTGGCGCAGCAGCACCATGTCGGCGGCAAACAGCCTGGCCAGGGCGTCGTCGCCCATGGCGTGGCCGCCGTACTTGATGACGAAGGTCTCGCCCGAGTGGCGCCGCATGTAGGGCAGGGCCTCGGACAGGGTGCGGGCCTGGGCCAGCCAATCTTCGCGGGTCTTGGCCTCGCGGGCCTTGATGGGGGGCGTGGTGTCGCTCATGGGGGCGATCCTATCCGGCGGTCGCGGGAAGCGCCAGGGTGGTCAGGGCGGCGCGCAGTTCGGCCAGGCCCTGGTCCTTGCGGGAACTGGTGGCCAGCACGTCGGGGTGGGCGGCCGTGTGGCCGGCCAGCTCGGCCGTGGTGGCGGCCAGCAGGTCGGCCCGCTGGCCGGCGCCGATCTTGTCGGCCTTGGTCAGCACGATCTGGTACACCACGGCGGCCTTGTCCAGCATGGCCATGACCTCGCGGTCGGTGGCCTTCAGGCCGTGGCGGGCATCGACCAGCAGGCACACCCGGCGCAGCGGCGCGCGGCCCTTCAGGTAGGCGTTGACCAGCCGCGTCCAGCCGTCCACCAGGGCCTTGGGCGCCTTGGCGTAGCCGTACCCGGGCAGGTCGGCCAGCATCAGCCGGCCGCCCAGGTCGAAGAAGTTGATCTGCTGGGTGCGCCCCGGGGTGTTGGACGTGCGGGCCAGGCTGCCGCGCCCCGTCAGGGCGTTGATCAGGCTGGACTTGCCCACGTTGGAGCGGCCGGCGAAGGCCACCTCGGGCAGCGCCCCGTCGGGGATCTGCTCCAGGCGGGCGACGCTCAGCAGGAAGGTGCAGGGGCCGGCGAACAGCAGGCGCCCGGCCTCCAGCTCCGCCTCGTCCCACGCGGCCGCGTCGACGGCGTCGGACATGGCGCCCCTACTTCACGCCCATGCGGTACATGATGACCCGCTGCTGAATGATCGACAGGGTGTTGTTCCACGCCCAGTAGACCACCAGACCGGCCGGGAAGCGGGCCAGCATGAAGGTGAACATGATGGGCAGGAACATGAAGATCTTGGCCTGGATGGGATCCGGCGGCTGCGGGTTCAGGCGCTGCTGCAGCCACATGGTCAGGCCCATGATCAGCGGCCACACGCCGATCATCAGGAAGTCGGGCGGCGTCCAGGCGATCAGGCCGAACAGGTTGAACACCGTGGTCGGGTCGGGGGCCGACAGGTCCTGGATCCAGCCGAAGAACGGCGCGTGGCGCATCTCGATGGTCACGAACAGCACCTTGTAGAGGGCGAAGAACACCGGGATCTGGATCAGGATGGGCAGGCAGCCCGAGGCCGGGTTGGCCTTCTCCTTCTTGTAGAGCGCCATCATCTCCTGGTTCAGGCGCACCTTGTCCTCGCCGAACCGCTCGCGCAGCTTGGTCATTTCCGGCTGCAGCTTGCGCATCTTGCTCATGGACACATAGGACTTGTTGGCCAGCGGGTAGAAGGCCGCCTTGATGGCCACGGTCAGCAGCAGGATGGCGATGCCCATGTTGCCCACGTACTTGTGGATGAACAGGAGCGCGATGAAGATGGGCTTGGTCAACCAGTAGAACCAGCCGAAGTCGATGGACCGGTCAAAGAGCGTAATGCCCAAATCTTCAACGTAGCTGTCCAGCAGTTCGACTTCCTTGGCCCCGGCGAACAGGTGGTTCTCGACGCTGGCCGAGCCGCCGGCCGGCACCGCCACGGCGCCACCCAGGTAGTCCGCTTGGTACATATCGCCCGTGGGTTGGGTCGTGCTGTGAAGGAACCGGGCCTTTACCGAGGCTTTCTGAGCAGGGATGAGAGCGGCCTGCCAATACTTGTCGGTGATCCCCAGCCAGCCGCCGGTCGTCTGCGTTTCGAAGGGACCATCCTTCTTGAGATTTTCGTAGGAAACGTCGTCTTTCAGGGCACCGTCGAACACCCCCAGGGGGCCTTCGTGCAGGATGTAGAAGCCGGACGTCTTGGGCGTGCCGAAGCGGGCAATCAGGCCATAGGGGAACAGGGTCACCGGGGCGGCGCCCGTGTTTTCCACCGTCTGCTTGACGGTGAACATGTAGTTGGTGTCCAGCGCGATGGTGCGCTTGAACACCAGGCCCTGGCCGTTGTCCCAGGTCAGGGTCACCGGCTTTTCCGGGGTCAGGGCCTCGGCATCGGCCGTCCACGGCGTGTTGGGCCCGGGCAGGGCCACGGCCTGGCCGCCGCCGGCCACCCAGCCGAATTCGGCGTAATAGGGGTTGGCGGCGCCCTTGGGCGACAGCAGCGACACCTCGGCCGAGTCCTTGCTCAGTTCCACGTGATAGTTGGCCAGGGTCACGTCGTCCAGGCGGGCGCCCATGAGGGCGATGGAGCCGTGCCTGCGCGGGCTGCGGATGGGCAGGCGCGGGCCTTCCTGGGCCAGGGCCGCGGCCCGGTCCAGGGTGCCCGCGGGGGCAACGGCCGCGCCGCCGGGAACCTGGGGCGCCGTGCCCGCGGCGCCGGGGGC
>JAGREA010000444.1 GCA_020446745.1 Rhodobacterales bacterium
ACACCCGCCGGGCGGACTTCATAGCAATGGAACCCTTTTTGTCCGACGCCATGGGAACGCCGCCAGGATGACCCGCCCCGATCCGTCCCAGGGATCCGACACGCCCCCCGCCGGCCGCGGGCCGGGGCCGGGCCTGACGGTGCGCCTGGGCGCCGGCGGCGACGGGCGCACCGGGCCCCTGCGCCTGGACTGCGGCGTGGTGCTGGACACCTTCACCGTGGCCTACCAGACCTACGGCACCCTGAACGACGGCAAGACCAACGCCATCCTGGTGTGCCACGCCCTGACCGGCGACCAGTTCGCCGCCGATCCCCACCCCACCACGGGCAAGGCCGGCTGGTGGGACCTGGTGATCGGCCCCGGCCTGACCATCGACACCGACCGCTATTTCGTCATCTGCGCCAACATCCTGGGCGGCTGCATGGGCACCACCGGGCCCAAGGAGACCAACCCGGCCACGGGCCGGCCCTGGGGCCTGGACTTCCCGGTCATCACCATCGGCGACATGGTGCGGGCCCAGGTGGCGCTGCTGGACCACCTGGGCATCGACAAGCTGTTCGCCGTGGTGGGCGGTTCCATGGGCGGCATGCTGGTGCTGGATTTCGCCGCCAGCCACCCGGACCGCACCCACGTGGCGGCGCCCATCGCCACGGCGGCCCACCATTCGGCCCAGAACATCGCCTTCCACGAGGTCGGCCGCCAGGCCATCATGGCCGACCCCGACTGGCACGGCGGGCGCTATCTGGACCAGGGCGTGGTGCCCCACCGGGGCCTGGCCGTGGCCCGCATGGCGGCCCACATCACCTATCTGTCGGAACGGTCGCTGTCGGAAAAGTTCGGCCGCCGCCTGCAGGACCGCGACGCCGTGACCTTCGGCTTCGATGCCGATTTCCAGGTGGAAAGCTACCTGCGCCACCAGGGCAGCACCTTCGTCGACCGGTTCGACGCCAACAGCTACCTCTACATCACCCGGGCCATGGACTATTTCGACCTGGCGGCCACCCACGGCGGCGGCGTGCTGGGCGACGTGTTCAAGGGCACGCCGGTGCGCTTCTGCCTGGTCTCGTTCACCAGCGACTGGCTGTATCCCACGGTGGAAAGCCGCACCATCGTCAAGGCCCTGAACGCGGCCGCCGCCAACGTGAGCTTCGCCGAGGTGGAATCGGACCGCGGCCACGATTCCTTCCTGCTGAACGTGCCCGAGTTCCACCGCGTGCTGGGCGGCTTCCTGAACGGCGCCGCCGAGCGCCTGGGGCTTGGCGCGGGGCGTGGGGGGGCGGGCCGGCCATGAACGACAGCCAGCGCAAGTCCATCCGCGTCGACCTGCAGCTCATCGCCGACATGATCGAGCCCGGCTCCCGGGTGCTGGACGTGGGCTGCTGGGACGGCGCCCTGCTGGACTACCTGGTGCACTTCAAGCAGGTGGACGGGCGCGGCATCGAGCTGTCCACCGAGGGCGTGAACGCCTGCGTGTCGGCCGGTCTGTCGGTGATCCAGGGCGACGCCGACACGGACCTGAAGGACTACCCGGACCAGGCCTTCGACTACGTGGTGCTGTCGCAGACCCTGCAGGCCATGCACGCGCCGCGCGACGTGCTGCACCACATGCTGCGCATCGGCAGGCGGGCCATCGTGTCGTTCCCCAACTTCGCCCACTGGCGGGTGCGCGTGCACCTGGGCCTGCGCGGCCGCATGCCGGTCAGCGAGACCCTGCCCTACGAATGGTACGACACGCCCAACATCCACTTCTGCACCATCAAGGACTTCGCCATCCTGTGCGGGCAGATGGGGATCACCGTGGAACGGTCCATCTCGCTGACCAACGACGGCCAGATCCGCCGGTTCGGCATCGGCAGCCTGTTTTCCGCCAACCTGTTCGGCGAACAGGCCGTATTCCTGCTGCGGCGCTGAGGGCCCGGCCGGGCCGCGTTCAGGAAACGCCCGGGCGATGGGGCCGGGCGGGGGCCGACCGCTTGGACGGCATCGGATGGCGCCGGTTCGGCTGGGTGACCGGGAACATGGACGGGCGTTCCTTGGCCGGGGCCACGGCGCCCGTGGGCTCGTAGATCTGCTTGGTGGCCTCCACCATCACCACCCCCGACAGGGCCGGCAGCCAGCGCCGCCCCAGGTTCTCCACGGCGATGGACCACGACCGCATCAGCCGCGTGCGGGCCGGCGGCATGAACAGGGCCCGGTCCGTTTCCAGGGGGGTGAACAGGCAGTCGCGCAGGATGGTGCGCAACTGGCCCTGGGTGTAGGGCCGGCCGTGGCCGAACGGCGTGCGCTCCAGGCGCGCCCACAGGCCCGTGCGGTTGGGCACCACCACCAGCAGCCGGCCGGAAGGGGCCAGCACCCGCCACACCTCGCGCATCATGATGCGCACCTGTTCGGTGCATTCCAGGGAATGGACCAGCAGCACCCGGTCCATGGACAGGTCGGGCAGGGGCAGTTCCGTCTCGTCCACCAGGAAGGTCAGGCCGCCGTTTTCCAGGGGCCAGTGCAGCACCCCCTGGTGGGCCGGCATGGCGGCGATCACGCGGGTCGATTCGGCCCGGAACGGATGCAGGAAGGGCACCGCGTAGCCCAGGCCCAGGACCGACAGGCCGTGGGTGTCGGGCCAGGCGGCGCGGATGCGCCGGCGGATCAGCCGCCGGGCCATCTGGCCCAGGTCCGAGGCATAGAAATCCCGCAGGTCCACCACGTCCATCCACATGGCCGAAGTCTAGCCTGGACCGGGGGGCGGTGGTAGTCTCGGACCTCTCCCCACCAACCGCCGAGCCTTCCATGCCCGCCTTGCAGATTCACCAGATTCCCGTCCTCAACGACAACTACGTGTACCTGGCCCGGGATCCGGACACGGGGGCCTGCGCCTGCGTGGACCCGGCCGTGTCCGACGCCGTGCTGGCGGCGCTGAAGGACCTGGGCTGGACCCTGACCCACATCCTGAACACCCACCACCACGGCGACCACGTGGGCGGCAACCTGGCCATCAAGGCGGCCACGGGGTGCACCATCGTCGGTTTCGCCGACGACGCGGCGCGCATTCCCGGCATCGACGAGAAGGTGCGCGAGGGCGACACCGTGGCCATCGGCGCCTGCACGGCCCGGGTGTTCGAGGTGCCGGGCCATACCTCGGGCCACATCGCCTACTGGTTCGAGGACTCGGACGCCCTGTTCTGCGGCGACACCCTGTTCGCGCTGGGCTGCGGGCGCCTGTTCGAGGGCACGGCGGGGCAGATGTGGGCCTCGCTGAGCAAGCTGCGGGCCCTGCCCGACGCCACGCGGGTCTACTGCGCCCACGAATACACCAACGCCAACGCCGACTTCGCTCTCAGCGTGGAGCCCGACAACGCCACGCTGGTGGCCCGTGCCGACCAGGTGACGGCGCTGCGCCAGGCCGGCAGGCCCACGGTGCCCTCCACCCTGGCCGAGGAGCGCGCGACAAACCCGTTCCTGCGCGCCGACGTGCCGGCCCTGCTGGCCGCCGCCGGGCTGCGGGGCCAGGACCCGGTGGCCGCCTTTGCCGAAATCCGCCGCCGCAAGGACGTGTTCTAGACCCCTCGAGACGCCCTTTCAGGGCTCCTCAGGGTGAGGGCGTGCGTGTAGGATTCCCCTCGCCCTGAGGTGCGAGCATCGCGAGCCTCGAAGGGCATGGAACAGCAAAGAACGCCAACGGGAGCCAGGCCATGAAGCTTCGCTATTCCGCCACTTCGCCCTACGTGCGCAAGGTCATGGTCACGGCCATCGAGACCGGCCTGGCCGACCATATCGAGCTGATCGCCACCAACGTGTGGGACCCGGCCACGGACATTGGCGTCCACAACCCCCTGGGCAAGGTGCCGGCCCTGGTGACGGAGGGCGGCGAGGTGCTGTTCGATTCGCCGGTGGTGTGCGAGTTCCTGGACAGCCTCCATGACGGCCTGAAGCTGTTCCCGCCGGCCGGCGGGGCGCGCTGGACGGCGTTGCGCCGCCAGGCCCTGGCCGACGGCCTGATCGACGCCTCGGTGCTGCGGCGCCTGGAAAGCGGGCGGCCGGAGGGCACCTGGTCGCTGGAGTGGATCGAGCGCCAGCGCCTGACCATGGCCCGCAGCCTGGATACCCTGGAGGAGGAGGCGGACGAATTGGGGGAAACCGTGACCATCGGCCACATCGCCATCGGTTGCGCCCTGGGCTACCTGGACTTTCGCTTCGCCGACGACGCCTGGCGCGCCGACCACCCGGCCCTGGCCGACTGGTACGAGACCTTCTCGGCCCGCGCCTCGATGATGCGGACGGCGCCGAAGGAGGGGTAGCGCCCCTTCCGTCGCTCCCGCGTCCTCCTTCCGTCGCCCCCGCACTCTCCTTCCGTCGCCCCCGCGAAGGCGGGGGCCCATGGGCGGCGGATGGCGATGTATGTCTTTGAAAAAAAAGGAAACCACAGAGAACACAGAGACACAGAGAAGCCACAGAGGCTTCGCTGCGCGAAGCAGGTAAGGACTGCGCGCGAAGCGCGCCTCTTCTTCTTCTCTGTGGCTTCTCTGTGAACCTCTGTGTTCTCTGTGGTTCACCTTTTTTTTGGGAGAAGACGGGCACCGTCATCGACCGCCCATGGGCCCCCGCCTTCGCGGGGGCGGCGGGTGGAGAGAATGGAGCGACGGGTGGTGTTAGGGGCGGCGGGTGGAGGATGTGGGGGTGACGGAAGTTGATGTGGGGGGGCGACGGTAGGGAAGCGAACTGTCGGAGGAATTTCTGTCGAGCTGCGGGGCCGGCGCGCCCCTCACCCCCCATTCCGCAGGTACGTCCGCACCATCACCTGGTACATGGAGCGCACCGTCTGGCCCGGCACGAATTCCCACAGTTCGGCGGCGGCCTCGGCCAGCATGCGGGGGGTGGGTTCCTGGGGCAGGACCACATAGCCCGACTCGCTCAAGGCGCGGATCATCGATTCCGCTTCCTGCCGGCAGGGGCCGCAGGTGCCGGCCGGCGCGGCGTCGCCGGCGCAGTCGCCCCGCGCTTCGTGCAGGGACCGGGCCGCGATGTCCAGGGGGGTCGTCACATCCGTTTCCACCGGAATGCCCTTCTGTGGGGTATCGCCAATGGAAACTATCTTAATGGCTGTACACGCATTTGTAAAACGGGATATGGCGATCACCCGCGCGGAGCGTATCCCGAACCCGGGGCGCGGATGATCTAGCCGTCCAGCAGGTACTGGCGGAACCAGGCGATGGCCTCGCCGCTGGTCTTCTCGAACTGTTCCACGTAGGGCACGAAGTGGCCGCCCGGGATCAGCACCAGCTTCTTCGGGTGGCGGGCCCGTTCGTAGGCATCCAGGGCCAGGTCCGTGGGCGTCACCGTGTCCCGGTCGGCGACGATCATCAGCAGCGGCGTGGGGCTGATGCGGTGCACCCAGGTGCCCGGTTCGTATTCCCGGGCCATCTCGCCGGACCGCAGGGTGATCTCGTTCCGCCAGGCCGGCGCCCGGGCCATGCTGGTGGTGAAGAAGTCCCAGCTTTCCCGGCCGGGCAGGGCGCAGGGCGTGCCTTCGGCCTCGGCCACCACGGGGATGGTCTGCGGCGCCTGGCCGCGGAACCGGTTTTCCCGGTCGGTGTCGAAGGCGGCCAGCAGGTTGGGCAGCAGGTCGGCCCGCAGGCGCCGGGGGGCGGCTTCCGGGCCGCTGATGGTCGGCACCTGGGCCACCACGCAGGCCACGCGGCGGTCCATGGCCGCCACCATCAGGGCATGGCCGCCGCTGAAGCTGGTGCCCCAGACGCCGATCCTGTCGGCGTCCACCTCGGGCAGGGTGCGGGCGAAGGTGATGGCGTGGCGGTAGTCCCGGCCCTGCTGGACGGGGTCGATCTCCTGGCGCGGTTCCCCGTCGCTGGCGCCGAAGTTCCGGTTGTCGAACACCAGCACCACGAACCCCGCGGCGGCGAAGGCGGCGGCGTAATCGTCCAGGTACTGTTCCTTCACGCCCGAAAAGCCGTGGGCCATGACGATGGCCGGGGCGGCCGCCTCGGCGGAATGGGGCGGGTAGAGCCAGCCCCGGAGC
>JAGREA010000445.1 GCA_020446745.1 Rhodobacterales bacterium
CGCCGCCCGCGTGGCCATGGACACCCTGCCCATGCGCCTGCGCCGCCACGTGGACGGGGTGGTCATCCGCGTCGCCGAATTCCCCGACGAGGAGACCGAGGCCGAAATGGGGCTGGAAAGCCCGTTCGACCTGCTGGGCCTGTACCACGGCGTGGCCATCGGCCACAAAAGCGTCAGCGACCCCCATGCCGGGATCGACATGATCTTCCTCTATCGCCGGCCCATCCTGGACTACTGGTGCGAGACCGGCGAGGACCTGTTCCACATCGTGCGCCACGTCATCATCCACGAGATCGGCCACCACTTCGGCTTCAGCGACGACGACATGGACCGCCTGGAAGCCGAAGCCGAGGACGAGCCATGAGCCAAGCCCCCACCCCCAAGCCCCTGGACCCGGCCCAGCTGCGCACCGTGTGCGACCCGGACCAGTTCACCTTCGAGACCACCGCCGACCTGCCCGCCAACGAGGACGTGGTGGGCCAGGACCGGGCCGTGGAGGCCATCCGCTTCGCCATCGGCATGCGCCACAAGGGCTACAACCTGTTCGCCATGGGGCCCGAGGGCACGGGCAAGTCCAGCCTGGTGCGCCGGTTCCTGGAACAGCGGGCCTGCGACGATCCGGTGCCCGACGACTGGTGCTATGTGCACAATTTCGACGAGCCCCACCGGCCCCGGGCCCTGCGCCTGCCGCCGGGGCGCGGCCGGGCCCTGCGCGACGACATGGTCGGCCTGGTGCAGGACCTGGTCAGCACCATCCCGGCCCTGTTCGAAAGCGACGAGTACCGCGACCGCCAGGGCATCATCGCCGAACAGTTCAAGGACCAGCACGACGCCGCCTTCGGCGCCCTGCAGAAGAAGGCGGCCGAGCACAACGTGGCCCTGGTGCGCACCCCCGTGGGCCTGGCCCTGGCCCCCATCAAGGACGGCGAGGTGCTGGACCAGGAAGCCTTCGGCGCCCTGGGCGAGGACGAGCGCAAGGCCCTGGCCCAGGCCATCGAGGCCCTGCAGAAGGACCTGGCCGACCTGCTGGCCCAGGTGCCCAAGTGGGAAAAGGCCCAGCGGGCGGCCCTGCGCGACCTGGACCGGGACGTGACGGCCCACGCCGTGGACCACCTGATCGGCGAACTGGTGAACGCCTGGTCCGACCTGCCCGCCGTGGTGGCCCACCTGGACGCCGTGCGCGACGACGTGATCGACAACGTGGATGACTTCCGCCCCCAGGAAACGCCCCAGGCCCCGCCCATGATGGCCCTGGCCGCCGGCGGCGATGCCCTGGGCGGCACCGGCGGGCCCGGGGCGCCGGGCGGCTACCGGCGCTATGGCGTCAACGTGATCGTCGACAACGGCCCGCGCGGCGGCGAGGACACCCCCTGCGGCGCGCCGGTGATCTACGAGGACAACCCCACCCAGGCCAACCTGGTGGGCCGCATCGAGCACCTGGCCCAGTTCGGCGCCATGGTCACCGACTTCATGCTCATCAAGGGCGGCGCCCTGCACCGGGCCAACGGCGGCTACCTGATCCTGGACGCCCGCAAGCTGCTGTTGCAGCCCTTCGCCTGGGAAACCGTGCTGCGGGCCCTGCGGGCCCGGGCCGTGCGCACCGAAACGCCGGCCGCCCTGATGGGCATGGCCGGCATGGTGACCCTGGAGCCCGAGCCCATCCCCCTGGACACCAAGGTGATCCTGCTGGGCGAAGGCTGGATCTATTACGAGCTGTCGCGCCTGGACCCGGAATTCCGCGAGCTGTTCAAGGTGATGGCCGATTTCGACGACCGCATGGACCGCAACGGCGAATCGGCCCGGCGCTACGCGGCGCTGATCGCCACCCTGGCCCAGCGCGAGGGCCTGAAGCCCCTGGACCGGGCCGCCGTGGGCCGGGTGGTGGAATTCGGCGCCCGCCTGGCCGGCGACGCGGCCAAGCTGTCCACCCACATGGGCAGCATCGTCGATCTGGTGCGCGAGGCCGACTACTGGGCCGGCAACGCCCCGGTGGTGGGGGCCGACCACGTGAAGCGGGCCGAGGAGGCCAAGATCCGCCGCTCGGACCGCATCCGCGAGACCCTGCAGGAGCAGATCCTGCGCGACACCATGGTGGTGGAAACCCAGGGCGCCCGGGTGGGCGAGGTGAACGGCCTGGCGGTGCTGGGCCTGGACCACTTCTCGTTCGGCAAGCCGTCGCGCATTTCCTGCCGCGTGCGCCTGGGCAAGGGCGAGGTGATCGACATCGAGCGCGAGGTGGCGCTTTCCGGCCCGCTCCATTCCAAGGGCGTGCTGATCCTGTCGTCCTACCTGGCGGCCCGGTTCGCCGGCGACGGGCCCCTGTCGCTGTCGGCCAGCCTGGTGTTCGAGCAGTCCTACGGCGGGGTGGACGGCGACAGTGCGTCCTCCACCGAGTTGTACGCCCTGCTGTCGGCCCTGTCGGGCATTCCCATTAAGCAGGCCATCGCCGTTACCGGGTCGGTGGACCAGAACGGCCGGGTGCAGGCCATCGGCGGGGCCAACGAGAAGATCGAGGGCTTCTTCGACATCTGTTCCGCCCGCGGCCTGACCGGCGACCAGGGGGTGATGATCCCGGCCGCCAACGTGAAGCACCTGATGCTGCGCGACGACGTGGTGGCGGCGGCGGCGGAAGGGATGTTCCACATCTATCCGGTGGAGACCATCGACCAGGGCATCGAGATCCTGACCGGCGTGGCGGCGGGCCGGCCCGACGACACCGGCGCCTATCCCATCGGCACCGTCAACCGGGCCGTGGCCGCCCGCCTGCGGGCCCTGACCGAAAAGGCCCTGCGCCTGGGGCGGCGGGCCGACAAGCCGGGGCACGACCACCCCGAGCGGGAGCGGAGCGACCGGTGATGGCCGCCGCCGACGGCGCGCGGCCCATCCGCCGCGTGGTGCTGGCCTTCGATTCGTCGGGCCAGGGCACCGGCGCCGCCGAGCCGGCGGCGCGCCTGGCGGCCCGCCTGGGGGCCGAGATCCTGGGCCTGTTCATCGCCGACGAGGACCTGGAACGGCTGATCGCCATGCCCCACCTGGTTTCGGCCAGCGGCCTGGCCCCGGACCGCAACGGCGCGGCCGACGACCTGCTGTCCCG
>JAGREA010000446.1 GCA_020446745.1 Rhodobacterales bacterium
CACCTTCACCATGCCGGCCGCTTCGGCCCTGGTGCTGATGGGGGCCATCTACACGGGCGCCATCTACGGCGGTGCCTACGCGGCGATCCTGCTGAACACGCCGGGCACGCCGTCGGCCATCGCCACGACCTTCGACGGCTATCCCATGGCCAAGCGCGGCGACGGTGACCTGGCCGTCACCCTGGCCTGTCTGGCCTCGGTGACCGGCGGCCTGGTGGGCGCCACCTTCCTGCTGTTCCTGGCCCCGCCGCTGGCCGAGGTGGCCCTGGCCTTCGGGCCGGTGGAATACTTCTGGCTGGCCGTGTTCGGCCTGACCCTCATTTCCGCCCTGTCGGAAGGCAACCTGCTGAAGGGCATGATGGGGGCCTGCTTCGGCCTGCTGCTGGCCTGCATCGGCGTGGCCGAGATCAGCGCCGACGTGCGCTTCACCTTCGGCAGCCAGGTGCTGCTGGGCGGCATCGAGACCGTGTCGGCGCTCATCGGCCTGTATTGCGTGCCGGTGCTGATCGACCTGGTGGCGACGCCCGACAAGCACCTGCGGGTGACCCACGAAACCGGCGGCTTCCGCCTGGCCGAGGCCTTCAGGATCAGCCTGAACGGCAAGTTCAACCTGATCCGCAGTTCGGTCATCGGCACCCTGGTGGGCATCCTGCCCGGCGCCGGCGGTTCCATCGCCGGCCTGGTGGCCTATTCCGAGGCCCGGCGGTCGTCCAAGCGGTCGGCCCTTTTCGGCACCGGCGAGCCCGAGGGCGTGCAGGCCACGGAATCGGCCAACAACGCCACCGTGGGCGGCGGCTTCATCCCCACCCTGGTGCTGGGCATTCCCGGCACCCCGCCCGACGCGGTGATCCTGGGGGCGCTGCTGATCCAGGGGGTGCGCACGGGTCCCAACCTGTTCACCACCGAAGGGTCCATCGTCTACACCTTCATCTACAGCCTGTTCATCGCCACCATCCTGATGCTGCCGGCCGGCCTGCTGATCGGCCGCTATGCCTACAAGACCATCATCACCGTGCCCAAGGCGCTGCTGGTGCCCACCGTGGCCTTCATGACCCTGATCGGCACCTTCGCCATCCGCAACAGCATCTCGGACGTGGTGGTGATGATCATCCTGGGCGTCATCGGCTGGGTCCTGAACCGGGTCGGCTTCAGCCCGTCGCCCATCGTGCTGGGGCTGATCCTGGGCAGCATCGCCGAACAGGGCTTCGTGCAGGCCTGGACCATCGGTTCGGCCACCGACGAGCTGGCCCACATGTTCTTCGGCCGGCCCATCAGCCTGGCCATCCTGGCCATGGCGGCGCTGTCGCTGTTCTATCCGTTGCTGCGCAAGCGCTGGCAGAACCGACCAAGGGGCGGGGGCGCCAGCAAGGGAGGACCGGCCGATGAGTGAGGCCAAGGAGGGCCACAGCGCCCTGACCAACATCGTCATGGCGCTGATCTTCATCGCCCTCTGCGGCGTGGCCATGTGGGACACCACCAACATGGCCGACCCGGATTCCTACGTCTTCCCCCGGGCCGTGGCGACGGCGTTGATCGTCTTTTCGGTCATGCTGATCCTCTATTCCCTGCTGCGGCCGGGCCGCGGCGGGCGTGACCTGGAAGGCGGCGAGGTGCAGAAGGGCGGCAACACGCCCCGGCGCGTGGCCCTGGTGGGCTGCATGCTGGGAACGGCGTTCCTGATGCCCGTGCTGGGCTTCCTGCCGGCCGGGCTGCTGTCCTTCGGCGCGCTGATGCTGTCGGCCATGTACGACCCCTGGACCCGGTTCCGGCTGATCGTCTACCCCATCGCCGGGGTGGCCATCGTGGCCGGGTTCTATCTGCTGTTCTCCAAGGCGTTCCTGGTGCCCCTGCCGGAAGGCATCTTTTTCGATTGATCGGCCTCCGCGGGCGCCGGCGCGCGGATTCCGCTTGCAGTCAGTCTTATATAAGATATAAGACAAGACGACATCAAAGACCGGCCGCGGCCGGCGAGGCAAAGGAGGATGCGTTGAGCGCACCTGATTTTCTGGTCCACGAGTCGGCCGACACCGTCGGCGTCATCGTGGTCGAAGGCGTCCAGGCCGGGCAGACCCTGACGGGTTGGGTCATGGACACCGACGCCACCATTCAGATCGAGGCCCTGGACCCCATTCCCCTGGGCCACAAGATCGCCCTGGGCGACATCGCCAACGGCGACACGATCATCAAGTACGAGAACGACATCGGCAAGGCCGTGGCCGACATCGGCAAGGGCCACCATGTCCATGTCCACAACATCAAGACCAAGAGGTGGTAGCCATGAGCAAGCCGACTTTCCATGGATACCGCCGCGAGAACGGCCGGGTGGGTGTCCGCAACCACGTCATCATCCTGCCCCTGGATGACCTGTCGAACGCCGCCTGCGAGGCGGTGGCCAACAACATCAAGGGCACCATGGCGATCCCGCACCCGTACGGCCGCCTGCAGTTCGGCGCCGACCTGGACCTGCACTTCCGCACCCTGATCGGCACCGGCGCCAACCCCAACGTGGCCGCCGTGGTGGTCATCGGCATCGAGCCGAAGTGGACCGGCATCATCGTCGACGGCATCAAGAAGACCGGCAAGCCGGTCGAGGGCTTCTCCATCGAGCAGCACGGCGACATCGCCACCATCGCCGCCGCGTCGCGCAAGGCCAAGGAATTCGTCCAGTGGGCCAGCGAGCTGACCCGCGAGCCCTGCGACGTGTCCGAGCTGTGGGTGTCGGTGAAGTGCGGCGAGTCCGACACCACGTCGGGCCTGGCCTCGAACCCCACCGTGGGCAACTTCATCGACAAGATGAACGAATGGGGCGCCACCACCTGCTTCGGCGAGACGTCGGAACTGACCGGCGCCGAGGCCGTGTGCCAGACCCGCGGCGCCACGCCCGAGGCCGGCGCGAAGTTCATGAAGACCTGGCAGGCCTACATGGACGAGGTGATCGAGCCCTTCAAGACGTCGGACCTGTCCGACAGCCAGCCCACCAAGGGCAACATCGAAGGCGGGCTTTCCACCATCGAGGAAAAGGCCTTCGGCAACCTGCAGAAGATCGGCAAGAAGACCAGCTACATCGACGTGCTGGAACCGGCCGAGGAACCGGCCAAGGGCCCGGGGCTGTACTTCATGGACACCTCGTCGGCCGCCGCCGAGTGCGTGACCCTGCAGGCCGCCGCCGGCTTCGTGGTGCACCTGTTCCCCACGGGGCAGGGCAACATCATCGGCAACCCCATCGAGCCGGTGATCAAGCTGACCGCCAACCCGCGCACGGTGCGGACCATGGGCGAGCATGTGGACTTCGACTGCTCGGGCATCCTGCGCCGTGAAATGAACCTGGACCAGGCGGGTGACGGCCTTATCGACATGGCCATCAGGACCTGCAACGGTCGCCTGACCGCCGCCGAGGCGCTGGGCCACCGCGAATTCGTCCTGACAAAACTGTACAGGAGCGCATGACCCAAGAGCGCCTTACCCTCGACGCGGCCCGGGATCTGGCCCACCGGATCCTGGTCCGCCACCGCACGTCGCCCGAGAACGCGGCGTCGGTCGCCGAGGCCCTGGTGTCCGCCGAAATCGACGGACAGAAGGGCCACGGCCTGTCCCGCCTGCCGTCCTATGCCGCCCAGTCCCAGTCGGGCAAGGTGGACGGGTTCGCCCGTCCCACGGCGGCACCGGCGGGTTCCGCCATGGTGCGGGTGGATGCCGCCCATGGCTTCGCCTTCCCGGCCCTGGACCTGGCCATCGAGCGGCTGGCCGCCCTGGCGCCGGAAACGGGCATCGCCGGGGCCGGCATCTTCCGGTCGCACCACTTCGGCCAGGCCGGCCGGCACGTGGAACGGCTGGCCGAACAGGGCCTGGTGGCCCTGGTGTTCGGCAACAGCCCCAAGGCCATCGCCCCCTGGGGCGGCCGCGACGGCCTGTTCGGCACCAACCCCATCGCCTTCGCCGCGCCCCGCGCCGACGGCCCGCCGCTGGTCATCGACCTGAGCCTCAGCCGCGTGGCCCGGGGCAAGATCATGGTGGCCGCCGAGAACGGCGAGTCCATCCCCGAGGGCTGGGCCCTGGACGCCGACGGCAACCCCACCACCGACGCCAAGGCGGCCCTGGCCGGCACCATGGTGCCCATGGGCGACGCCAAGGGTGCGGCCCTGGTGATGATGGTGGAAATCCTGGCCGTGGCCCTGACCGGGGCCAACTTCGGGTGGGAGGCCTCGTCCTTCTTCACCGGCGAGGGCGACCCGCCGGGGGTGGGGCAGCTGCTGCTCGCCATCCACCCCGGCCCCCTGTCAGGCGGCGCCTTCGCCGGCCGGCTGGCCGACCTGATCGGCCAGGTGGAAGCCCAGGACGGCGCCCGCCTGCCGGGCACCCGGCGCCTGGAAGCCCGGGCCGCTGCGGCCCAGGCTGGATTATCGGTTCCCGAGGCCTTACATGAGAAGCTGAAAGCCCTCGCAACCGAATCCTAGGGGTGTCATGAAAGGTGCCTGGCTGGCCAACCTGACCTGGCCTGAAGCAGAAGCAAAATTCGCCGACGGGACCGTGCTGCTCATTCCCGTCGGCGCCACCTCCAAGGCCCATGGCCGCCACCTGCCGCTGGGCACCGACGCCATGCTGGCCCGGGTGCTGGCCGACCGCGTGGCCTTCCGCATGCCCATCCTGGTGGCCCCGGTGGTGGGCCTGGGCCATTACCCGGCCTTCGCCGATTTCGCCGGGTCCCAGCAGACCTCGCGGGAAACCTTCGTCGCCTTCATGACCGAGCTGCTGTCCGGCTATCTGGACCAGGGCTGCCGGCGCATTTCCATCTTCAACGTGGGTGTTTCCACCGAGGCGCCCCTGCGCGAGGCGGCGGACCGCATCGAGGCCCGCTACGGCCTGCGGCCCCACAAGGCCCACATGCGCAACCTGGGCCGGGCCGTGGACCGCTTCCTGGACAAGCCGGAGGGCGGCCACGCCGACGAGCGCGAGACCTCGATGGTCCTGGCCATCGACCCCGGCATGGTGCGCCTGGAGGAGGCCCGGCCCTCGCCGCCCGGCCTGCCGGCCGACGGCCTGGACCCCCTGACGGGCACCCTGGGCGACCCCACCAAGGCCACGCCGGAAAAGGGCCGGCGCCTGCTGGACGCCATCATGGTGGACATCATCGAGGGCATCGAGGCCGAATTCTTCTAACAAGGTGTTCGAGCATCCAACCAAGCGGCGCCAGCCCTTCGAGGCTCGCGTTGCTCGCACCTTAGGGTAAGGGCGTAACATATTGAAAAACCTTGCCCTGAGGAGCCCGCATTAGCGGGCGTCTCGAAGGGTTGGCGCCGCTTGGACCGGATGTTCAGACCGCCGCCCTTCACCATGACGTGATTTGGTTCCGGCCCCATCGCCCCATAGGCTCGTGGGCATGGGATCGCGCCTGCCGCCCCTGCTGGGAGCCCTGATCGCCGCCTTGGCCGCCACCGGCGCGGCGGCGGCGCCGCCGGCCGACTGCACCTATGCCATCCACGTCGACACCGCCCTGGTGCTGGACGGCACCCTCACCTGCGTGCCCGGCGTGACCGGCTTCACGGTGGTGGAACCGGCCACGGACCTGTACCTGGACCTGGACTGGGCGGAAGGGGAAACGGCCACCACCGGCCGCTTCCGCCTGGACCTGGGCACCTTCGCCGCCAAGGAGAACGACCGCGACAGCGCCCAGCGCCTGGGCCGGTCGGTGCTGGCCACGGGCGGCGCCTGGCTGCTGCGGCCCCTGGGGGTGCTGCCGGCCACCATCGACGTCACCGTGACCACCGACCCGGGCGTGACCTTCGCCACCGGCCTGGCCCGCCACGGCGCGGGCTATCGCCTGTCCAGCGCCGACCTGCGGTTCGCCGGCTATTCGGCCTTCGGCAAGGTGGACGTCCATCCCATGCCCTACCGCGATTCCGACGGCAACCCGGCCCAGGTGGACCTGGCGATCCTGGACGGCGACCTGGACCTGCCGCGGGAAGACATCGTGGCCTGGGCCCGGGATTCCCTGGACGCCGCCGTGGCCTTCTGGCACGGCCTGCCGGCGCCCCGGGTGATGGTGGCCCTGCTGCCCCGGCCCGGGCGCGGCGGGGTGCCGTTCGGCCGGGTCATGTCCGGCGGCGGGGTGTCGGTGATGGTCCTGGTGGGCCAGCACGCCACGCCCCGCGACCTGGCCGACGACTGGGTGTTCATCCATGAAATGATCCACGTGGGCCAGCCCTTCGTGCGCGACGGCATGTGGTTCACCGAAGGCCAGGCCACCTATCTGGAACCGCTGATCCGCGTGCGCTGGAAGCGCCAGACCGAAGCCGACATGTGGCGCGAGTTCGTCACCCGCATGCCCGGCGGGGTGGCGGTGATCGAGCGCACGGGCATGCAGCACGGCGGCTGGCGGGGCATGTATTACGGCGGCGCGGTGCTGATGATGCTGGCCGACATCACCCTGCGGCGGGCCAGCCAGGGGCGCATCGGGGTGGAGAACTGCTTCCGCGGCGCCGGGCGCGAACTGGGCCCGTCATCCTCCCGCCATTCCCTGCGCGCCCTTGTGGAGGCCTGCGACCGGGCCGTGGGCAGCCCGGTGATGGCCGAGGTGGTGGCCCGCTACGGCATGCAGGCCGGCACCCTGGACCTGGAGGCCATCTGGCGCGACCTGGGCGTGGCGTGGGACGGCACGACCCTGACCCTGGACGACACCGCCCCCCTGGCCTGGGTCCGCCGGTCGATGATCCGCGGCGGGCCGGACCCGAAGGAGTCCTAGGCCGCCACGGCCGAGACCCAGCCTTCCTCGATCCAGGTCTTGAGGAACGACGCGGCGGTCAGGGCGGCCTCGTCCTCGGGTACCTGGGTCATCAGGTCGGTGCAGATGTCGCCGAAGGTGCGGCCCTCGCGGGCGGCCCGGTAGGCCCGCAGCTCGATGTCCGACAGCGAGCGGTAGAACACCTCGATCCCCAGGCGCCAGATCATCCACGGTTCGCTGCCGGCGCCGCCCAGGGGCGGGGTGGGGGCGGGGGCGTCCCGGGGGTCGTCCAGGGCCTCGGTCAGCTCCACGGCTTGGCGGTAAGCCGGCACCGTGCGGTTGATCTTCAGCAGCCGCAGGGAGGGATGGAAGGTCAGGGTCATGGCGTCCCATCGGTCGGGCGGAATGCGGCCCATGTCGTCGATCGTGATCACCGGCGAGTCGGCGGCATCCACGGCCGTGCCCAGGCTCCATTCCCAGGCCGCCAGCTCGGCCAGCAGGGTGTCGTCGCGGTAGGCGGGATCGGAACTGAGGAAGCCCGACAGATGGCGCCCGAACCAGCGGATGGAGGGTGCCCGCGACGGCCAGGCGCCCATGTAGGCCACCACCATGTCGGCAAAGGCCTTGGCCCCCATGTGGGCCCTGAGGGCCGAGAATTCCTCGCCCAGGGCCTCGATCAGGCGCAGGCGGTAGGCGTTGTAGTAGACGCCCATCAGCTCGCCCACCCGGGCCTTGGCGGTGCCGGAGACCAGGCCGGGCAGGGGGTCGTCGGCGTTGGCGCCCTTGGTCAGAACGGCCTGGAACCGGTTCTGGGTGTCGCGCAGGCCGGTCATGCGGCGGCGCCCTTGCGGGCCGCGGCGGCCACCTGGCGGGCCTGGTCCAGCTCGGCCACCAGGTCGGCCAGGGGCGGGATGTTGTCGTCCCGCTCGATCATGGTGGGCACCGTGCCCAGGCGCGCGACGGCACGGGCGTACAGGTCCCACACCGGGTCGATCACCGCGTGGTCGTGGGTGTCGATGATGTGGGTGCCGTTGTTCTGGTGCCCGGCCAGGTGGATCTGCGCCACCCGGTCGGCGGGAATGGCCTCCAGGTAGGTCTGGGGGTCGAATTCATGGTTGAAGGCGCTGACGTAGATGTTGTTCACGTCCAGCAGGATCAGGCAGTCGGCGCGCCGCGCCAGCTCGGCCATGAAGGTCCATTCGGGCAGGGACGAGGTGTCGAAGGTGATGTAGGTGGAGGGATTCTCCAGCAGGATGCGCCGGCCCAGGTAGTCCTGCACCTGGGCCACGCGCGCCACCACGTGGTCCAGGGCCTCTTCCGTGTAGGGCAGGGGCAGCAGGTCGTGCATGTTCAGGCCGGCCACGCCGGTCCAGCACAGGTGGTCGGAAATCCAGGCCGGCCGCACCCGGTCGGCCAGGGCCTTCAGGTCCTGCAGGTAGTCCCTGTCCAGGGGGTCGGTGCTGCCGATGGACAGCGACACGCCATGCATGACGATGGGCCAGCGCTCGCGGATCCGGTCCAGGTAGTGCAGCGGCCGGCCGCCGGGGACCATGTAGTTCTCGCTGATGACCTCGAACCAGTCCACGCGCGCGGCGGCGGCGCCGTCGCCGTCCGGGATGTCGCCGTCCAGGATGTCGTCGTAGTGCGGCGGC
>JAGREA010000447.1 GCA_020446745.1 Rhodobacterales bacterium
CGCCACTCCCAGGCAGCAGTCGATGGCGGCGGGCGTGGTGCCCCAATCCTCGTGCAGCTTCATGGCGGACGCGCCGGCGGCGATCTGGGCGCGCAGCTCCGCCGGTTCGGACGCATTGCCCTTGCCGAAGAAGGCCAGGTTGACGGGGAAGGCCTCGGCCGCCTGCAGCATGCGTTCCATGTGCCAGGGGCCCGGCGTGCAGGTGGTGGCGTTGGTGCCTTCGGCCGGGCCCGTGCCGCCGCCCAGCATGGTGGTGACGCCGGAATAGAGGGCGTCCTCCATCTGCTGCGGGCAGATCCAGTGGATGTGGGCGTCGATGGCGCCGGCGGTGACGATGCGCCCCTCGCCGGCGATGGCTTCCGTGCCCGGGCCGACGATGATGTCCACGCCCGGCTGGATGTCGGGGTTGCCGGCCTTGCCGATGGCCGTGATGCGCCCGCCCTTGATGCCGATGTCGGCCTTGACGATGCCCCAGTGGTCGACGATCAGGGCGTTGGTGATCACCGTGTCCACGGCGCCTTCGGCCCGCGTGGCCTGGGACTGGCCCATGCCGTCGCGAATCACCTTGCCGCCGCCGAATTTGACCTCTTCGCCGTAGACGGTGCGGTCCTCTTCCACCTGGATGATCAGGTCGGTATCGGCCAGGCGCACGCGGTCGCCGGTGGTGGGGCCGAACATGCCGGCATAGGCCGCGCGGTCGATGGCATAGGCCATGGGATCAGTCCTCCAGCTTGCCCTGGACGCGGGCGTTGAAGCCCCGCACCACGCGGTTGCCGGCATAGGGCACCAGGGTCACCTCGCGGCTCTGTCCGGGTTCGAACCGCACGGCGGTGCCGGCGGGAATGTCCAGGCGGTGGCCCAGGGCGGCGTCGCGGTCGAAGTCCAGCGCCGCGTTGGTCTCGGCGAAGTGGTAGTGCGAGCCCACCTGCACCGGCCGGTCGCCGGTGTTGGCCACCATCAGGGTCAGGGTCTCGCGCCCCGCGTTGAGCAGGATGTCGCCGGGGGCGGGCAGGATCTCGCCGGGGATCATGGCTGGGTCCTCATCGCATGGGCCTCATCGAATGGGGTTGTGGACGGTGACCAGCTTGGTCCCGTCGGGGAAGGTGGCTTCCACCTGGATCTCGTGCAGCATCTCGGCGATGCCCGACATCACCTGGGCGCGGGTCAGCACGGTGGCGCCGCTGCTCATCAGGTCGGCCACCGAGGTGCCGTCGCGGGCCCCTTCCACCACGTGGTCGGAAATCAGGGCCACGGCTTCCGGGTAGTTCAGCTTGACGCCGCGGGCCAGGCGCTTGCGGGCCACCTCGGCGGCCATGGCGACCAGCAGCTTGTCCTTTTCCCGGGGGGACAGGTTCATGGATGTTCCTCCTTCAGATGTGCCACAGGCGCGGCAGGGCCGCCGGCAGGCCGGCCACGGCCTGGCGGAAGGCGCCCCAGAAGCCCCCATAGGCGCGGCGCAGGGCCAGGGGGCTTTCGGCCATGAAGCGCACGATGAGCAGGCCGTTGACCACGGTGGCGCCATGGCGCACGCCGGGCGCGTCCAGACCGTCCAGCAGGGCCCGGGCGTCGTCCCGCAGGTCCGGCCCGTCGTCGGCCAGGTAGATGACGGTGCCCAGGGCCGTGGCCCCGTTCAGGCCGGCCGGGTGGTCGATGATGGCTGGGATGTCGTCGTCCAGGACCAGGGAGTCGGCCCAGATCAGGCGGCCGTCGCGGCGCACTTCCCAGTCCTCGCGCACCAGGCCCGTGGCCAGGCGTTCGCCCATGGCGCGGCGGCCCAGGACCATCATCTCGCCGGCCAGCACCCGGGCTCCGGCGGCGGCATCCACCCGGGTGCGGCGGCGCAGGCGGGCGCCGTCGAACAGGATGCATTCCTGGGGCAGCCATTCCAGCCAGGCACCCCGGGCGACGCCCAGGTCCACGGCGATGCGGCAGTCGGCGCCGGCCGACCGATAGACCTTTTCGGCCGCCTGGGGATAGAGTTGGGCGGCGACATCCTCATCAGCCTGGGCAGAAAGCGAGAGGACATCGCCGCCCACCAGTCCACCGGACGTCGTCACAATGACGGCGGACTGGATCTCGTTCCGGGGCGGGGTGGGGAACAGCAGGCGCACGGGATCGCGCTGGTACAAATCCTTCAGGCGGGTGGCGCCGGCTTCGTCGGCGGCAAAGCCCACCCGGCCCACGCCGTGCACGGCGTGGGTTGCCATGGCGGCGCCCGGAGCCACCTGGGGCAAACTAGACGGAGAGGTAGCGACGGACATCATCCTCCACCATCTCCTCGCGGGGGCCTTCCAGTACCACTTCGCCCCGGTCCATGACCATGAAGGTGTCGGCCAGGTCGCGGGCGAATTCGAAATACTGCTCGACCAGCACGATGGCCATGTCGCCGCGCCCGGCCAGGATGCGGATCACGGTCTCGATATCCTTGATGATGCTGGGCTGGATGCCTTCCGTGGGTTCGTCCAGGATCAGCAGGCGCGGGCGCGTCACCAGGGCCCGGGCGATGGCCAGCTGCTGCTGCTGGCCGCCCGACAGGTCGCCGCCGCGTCGGCGCAGCATGTCGCGCAGCACGGGGAACAGTTCGAACACCTCGTCCTGGATGTGGCGCAGGGGGCGGGGCACCGAGGCGAAGCCCGTGCGCAGGTTCTCCTCCACCGTCAGCAGGGGGAAGATCTCGCGCCCCTGGGGCACCACGGCCACGCCGCGCGATGCCCGGGCGTGGGTGGGCATGGCGGTGATGTCCTGGCCGTCCCAGGTGATGGTGCCGGACCGCACGGGCTGGCTGCCGCAGATGGCCCGCATCAGGCTGGTCTTGCCCACCCCGTTGCGGCCCATGACGCAGGTCACGCGCCCGGGCTCGGCCTTCAGGGACACCCCCTTCAGGGCCTGCGAGGCGCCGTAGTACAGGTCGATGGCTTCCACATCCAGCATGGTTCAGCGCCCCAGATAGCTTTCGATCACCCGTTCGTCCGCCTGCATGGCGTCCAGCGAGCCCTCGGCCAGCACCGTGCCCTCGTTCAGCACCGTGACGCGGCAGTCCAGGGCCCGGATGAAGGCCATGTCGTGCTCCACCACCACCACCGAGTGGGAGCCGGCGATCTGCTTCAGCATCTCGGCCGTCTGCATGGTCTCGGCGTCGGTCATGCCGGCGGCCGGCTCGTCCACCAGCAGCAGGTCGGGCTCCTGCATCAGCAGCATGCCGATCTCCAGCCACTGCTTCTGGCCGTGGGACAGGTCGCCGGCCAGCTTGTCGCGCACCTCGCCCAGGCGGATGGTGTCCAGCACCTCGTCGATGTGGTCGGCCTGCCCGGGGGTCAGCTTGAAGAACAGGGATTCGAACACCCGGCGCTGGCCGCTCAGGGCCAGTTCCAGGTTCTCGAACACGGTCTGGGTCTCGAACACCGTGGGCTTCTGGAACTTCCGCCCGATGCCCAGGTTGGCGATCTGCGCCTCGTCCAGGCGGGTCAGGTCGGTCTCGCCGTCGAACAGCACGTCGCCGGTGTCGGGGCGGGTCTTGCCCGTCACCACGTCCATCATGGTGGTCTTGCCGGCGCCGTTGGGGCCGATGATGGCCCGCAATTCGCCGGCCTCGATGAAGAACGACAGGTTGTTCAGGGCCTTGAAGCCGTCGAAGCTGACCGACACGCCGTCCAGGTACAGGATGGTGTCCTTCTTGTCGGGCCGCGCCTGGGGGTTCATGGCGTTTCTCCCACGGGGCGCTTGTCGGGCGGCGGGTCGTCGGCCGCCGCCTTGCCGCCCAGGCGGCCGCGCAGGCCGTTGCCGAACGCCGGAATGGTGCCGACGATGCCCTTGGGCAGGAACAGGGTGACGGCGATGAACAGGCCGCCCAGGGCGAACAGCCAGGCATCGGGCAGGGCGCCGGTGAAGTAGGTCTTGGCGTAGTTCACCAGAATGGCCCCCAGCACCGCCCCGTGCAGCGACCCGCGCCCGCCGATGGCCACCCAGATGACGATCTCGATGCTGGCCGCGGGGGCGAATTCCGACGGGTTGATGATGCCCACCTGGGGTACGTAGAGGGCGCCCGCGATGCCGGCCAGCATGGCCGACACCACGAACACGAACAGCTTGTAGTATTCCACCCGGTAGCCCAGGAACCGGGCCCGGTTCTCGGCGTCGCGGATGGCGATCAGCACCCGGCCCAGGCGGCTGGTGACGATGACCCGGCACAGCAGGTAGGCCAGGGCCACGGCCAGGGCGCTGAGCGAGAACAGGGTCAGGCGGGTGGCGTCGGCCTGGATGTCGTAGCCCAGGATGTCCTTGAAGTCGGTCAGGCCGTTGTTGCCGCCGAAGCCCATGTCGTTGCGGAAGAAGGCCAGCAGCAGGGCGAAGGTCATGGCCTGGGTGATGATGGACAGGTACACGCCGGTGACCCGCGAGCGGAAGGCGAACCAGCCGAACACCAGGGCCAGCACGCCGGGCACCACCACCACCATCAGCAGGGCGAAGGGGAAGGAATCGAACCCGTACCAGTACCAGGGCAGCTCCTTCCAGTTCAGGAACACCATGAAGTCGGGCAGTTCGGCGTTGCCATAGACGCCGCGGTCGCCGATCTGGCGCATCAGGTGCATGCCGATGGCATAGCCGCCCAGGGCGAAGAACGCCCCGTGGCCCAGGGACAGGATGCCGGCGAAGCCCCAGATCAGATCGACGCTGAGGGCCAACAGGGCGAAGGCCAGGTACTTGCCCAGCAGGGTGACGATGTAGGTGGGCACGTGGAACGGCGACGACGGGTCCAGGGTCTGGTTGGCCACCGGCACCAGCACGGCGGCGGCCACCATGACGAACAGCAGGACCCGGCCGC
>JAGREA010000448.1 GCA_020446745.1 Rhodobacterales bacterium
GTGGTTCACCTTTTTGGGAGATGGCGTGCTCCGTCCTCCGCCGCCCATGGGCCCCCGCCTTCGCGGGGGCGACGGGTGGAGAAGCGGGGGCGACGGGTGGGGAATGCGGGGGCGGCGGGGGGAGATTGGAGCGATGGGTAGAGGTCGCGGGGGCGACGGATAAGGAAGGCGGAGCGGGAATGCGGAACGGAAAGGCCGGGAGGGCCCGCGCGGCGCCCGCTACACCGTCAGGTTCGTGAAGATCGCCGTGATGCGGTCCGACAGGAACGGCGTGAACAGCGTGTTGTAGTTGTTGCGCGACGACAGGGCCAAGGCCACGTTGCTGGTGGCCGCCTGGAAGGACCGGTTCAGTTCCTCCTGGGCCTTGCCGATGGCCGCCGCCTGTTCCAACAGCAGGTCGTTGGTCTCCTTGCGGAAGCCTTCCAGCGTGGTGGTGGCCCGGTCCTGGTAGAAGCTGGCCACCGTCTGGGCCAGCTCGTAGCGCGAGATTTCCAGGTCCAGGGCCTGCTTGGCGTCGTTCAGTTCCGACAGCGCCAGGGCGCGGCCGTCCTCGGTGGCCAGGCCGTCGTAGTACCAGGCGTTCAGCACCCCCAGGCCCTTGCGGGTCAGGTTGGCGGTGATGGTTTCCGGGCTGGCCGTGTCGGCGCCGACGGTGAAGGTCACCTCGTCGCCGTTGATGGAATCCAGCTGCAGGCCCGACGCGAAGCTGGCCGAGGTGGTGGTGGGGTCGCCGGGATACTCCAGGTACTTGGTCAGCGACCGGGCCGACAGGTCGGGCAGCCACAGGCCGTTGCCGTCGGTCTGGTCAAGCTGATAGCCGGTGCCCACGTAGGCGCCGCTGACCCGCGCCGTGGCGCCGTGGATGGTGGTGTAGTACTCCAGCGTCGGTTCCGACCGGCCCAGCAGGTTGGGGCGGTCGTAGCCGCCGTCGGCGCTGCTGTCCAGGCTGCGCAGGAAGGAATCGAAGGTGGTGGCGTAGCCGGCGTAGTTGGGCGTTTCCTCGGTGGACTGGGCGGCCTTGTTCACGGTCTGGATCAGGGTATCCAGCTTCTTGCGGATGGCTTCCAGCCGGCCCACGGTGCCGTCCAGGCGCGACGACACCTGCGCGATATCGTCCTCCAGGGCCGTCCAGCGGTCGGCCTCCAGGTTCACGGAATCGATCTTCTGGGTGTACTCGTTGGTGATGGTTTCCGTCTGGCGCGCCGCCTTGGTTTCGGCCGCCGTCTGCATCTGCACCAACAGGGTCGCGTTGCGGAACGCCTGGGCGTTCGGGGGATCCAATACCGTGGCCATGGCCTTCTGGCTCCAAGGGCTGCGGAAACGAATTCTTCAAATTCAACGCCCCAGTATACGCGCAAGCGGGCGGGAATTCAATTTGCCGCCGAATGCCCCTATGGTGCCGCCCAGACCCACCGGAATCGGAGCCCCCATGCCGTCCCGCGTCATCCTGTTCAAGGGCGAATCCCAGTTCGGCAGCGTCAACGCCATGGTCGACCAGGCGGCCGCCGCCTTCGAGCGGCGCGGCTTCGCCACCACCCGGGTGGACATCCGCGACGCCGCCTTCGCCGCCACCCTGGAAGACGCCATCCGGGCCGACGACGTGGCCCTGGTGTTCAGCCTCAACGGCTATGGCCTGCCGCGCTCGGGGGCCGGGTTCTATGGCGCGCTGAACGCCCCCGTGTTCGCCTATTACGTGGACCATCCCCTGTACCACCCGACAGGGGCCATGGCGCCCCTCCGGCGGTTCTTCCTGTCCTACCCCACGCCGCACCAGGTGGGGTTCGCCCTGACGGCCTTCCAGCCGGCGCCCCGGGCCACCCACGTGGCCCACGCCGCGCCCGCGCCCGAGGGCCCGCCGCCGCCGTGGGAAGATCGCGACATCCCGGTGTTCTTCTCCGGCGCCCCCGGGCCCCTGCCGCCGGCCGAGCTGCGGGCCCAGTGGGCCACCCTGGGGCCGGACCGGGAACGCCAGCTCAACGACATGGTGGACCTGCATGACCACGACCCCCTGGCGCCCCTGGAATCGGTGATCTGCCACGTGCTGGGCACGGACCGCACCGAGCACGCCCTCTACACCCCCTTCTTCATGGCCGTGGACATGTACCTGCGGGCCCGCATCAAGGTGGGGGTGGTGGCCAACCTGTCGCCCGTGGGGGCCTGGGTGGCCGGGCCGGGGTGGGACTTCCTGAAGGACCGCCTGCCCGGCGTGCGCTTCCTGGGCGAGGTCCCGGCCGACGAGACCCGGGCCCTGATGGGCCGGGCCAAGGTGACGCTGAACCTGCTGCCGCCCTATTACGCCTCCCACGAGCGGGTGTTCCAGGCCATGGCCGCCGGCTCGGTGGCCGCCTCCACGCCGTCGGACCTGTGGTCGGCCTGGTTCGGCGACGGCCAGGTGGCGCAACTGCCCTACGCCGCCCACGGCCAGTGGGCCGAGCTCGAGGGCCTGCTGTCCGACGACGCCGGGCTGGCCGAACGGGCGGCCCGGGGCCACCGGGCGTTCCTGGACGGCCACACCTGGGACCACCGGGTGGCGGCCATCCTGCGCTACCTGCAGGCCAGCGGCGAGGAGGTCACCCCCCGTTAACCGTTGGGGGTCCAGACTGCGCCCATGGCCACCCTTCAGCGCATCACCCTGTTCGCCCCCGCCGGCAACCTGGCGACCAGCGACTACCTGTTCGTCTACGTGAACGCCCTTTACCCCCTGCGCGACGCCTTCCGCGCCCTGGGGGTGCAGGCCGAGGTGTGCCTGGTACCCCTGAACGGGGCCGACCTGAAGGCCTATCTGGCCAAGGAAAAGCCCGACGCCATCCTGGACATCAACCGGTCCCGGGCCCAGATCGACGGCCTGCCCGACGACGTGCTGCACATCGCCTGGGTGCAGGACCCGCGCAACTTCGACAACACCATGGTCCACCAGGGTTTCGGCGGGTCGGACCAGGTGTACTTCTTCCTGCCGCCCCAGGTGTTCGGCTTCGACCCCGACGGCGCCGCGGTGAAGGGCTGGCGCTACCTGACGCCGGGGGTGGACGAGGCCGTGTTCTTCCCCCGGGCGGCCGAGGCGGAAAGCGACTTCGCGTTCATCGGCTACCTGCCCATGATGATGCCCGACCGCCTGCGCAACCGGCGCATCAGCGACGGCGCCAAGTCGTTCACCCTGGGCGAGATCGAGCGGGAACTGTCCGAGCGCGACATCCGCACGTCGAACACCGGCCACGCGGCCCTGAAGCGGTTCATGGTGGATTTCATCCGCTCGAAGCTGGACCGGCCGGTGATCTCGGCCGAGGATTTCGACGGCCTGCTGCGCATCTTCGAGGACGGGGTGCTGCGCATCACCGAGCGCCGGGCCATGCTAGAGGCGGCCCTGGAGGTGAGTTCCAGCCTGCGCATCTTCGGCCCCCGAAGCTGGGAGCACTGGCCCCAGTTCGCGCCCCTGCACCGGGGCCTGCTGACCCTGCCCGAGGACCTGGCGGCGGTCTACCGCACCACCCGGGTGGGGCTGCACAACGGGGCGCTGAACATGCACTTCCGCACCATGGAGGCCATGGCCTGCGGCCTGCCGCTGCTGATGGTCCCGACGCCCCACGACGCCACGCCGGGCGGCATCCTGAGCCACTTCACCGAGGGCCAGGACTTCCGCATGGTGACGCCGGACACGGTGGGCGAAGCCGCCCGCGCCCTGCTGGCCGACGAGGACGCCCGCCGCGCCATGGGGGCCAGCGCGTCCGCCAAGGTCCTGGCCGGGCATACGTGGGGGCACCGGGCGCGGCAGATTTTGGACGACGTGGCGGGGGCGTAGGGGGCTCTCGGTTCCCCCCAACCGTCATGCCCGGGCCCCGTCCCGGGCATCCACGTCTTTTTTTGTGAAACGCGGAGGACGCGGAGGAACGCGGAGGAAAAAGTCGTGGGGACCCGGGACAAGCCCGGGCACGACGATATTGGAAGGCTCTACCCCATCTCCACCCGTTGCCCCCGCTTCTCCTCCCGTCGCCCCCGCGAAGGCGGGGGCCCATGGACGGCGGATGGTGATGTATGTCCTTGAAGAAAAAAGGAAACCACAGAGAACACAGAGGCACAGAGGAGCCA
>JAGREA010000449.1 GCA_020446745.1 Rhodobacterales bacterium
ACCGCCAGCAAGTGCGGCAGGCCCGCGCCGGACCGACCAGCGCAGGCCGCCGCGGGCCACCAGGCCGAACCGCAGGTGCACGCCTTCCACCCGGGGGCTGTAAACGAAGATCTCGCGCAGCGGCCGGGGCAGGGGCAGTTCGTCCACGGCCCGGCTGTCCAGCTTGAACGACAGGTAGGGCTTGGGCATGCCGTCGTCGCCGGTCTGGTAGAAGTTGGTGCGCAGCGAGCTTTCGACGATGTTGATGAAGCGCCGCAGGATGCGGTCCTCGTCGGCGCTGACCACCTGTTCCAGGGCCTTGTCCAGGTCCTGGCGCACGGCCTGCTGCGCCGCCTCGGCGCCGTCGCCCAGGGCCGGGTCGAAGCGGGCCCGGAACAGGGCCACGATGGACCGGGCGATGGCCGGGTTGGCGGCCAGGGTCTGTTCCATGTAGGCCTGGGAAAAGGCGATGCCGGCCTGGCGCAGGTACTTGCAGTAGGCGCGGATGACCACCACCTCGCGCCAGTTCAGGCCGGCGTGCAGGATCAGCGAATTGAAGTCGTCGCTTTCGGCGTCGCCCTGCCACACCCGGCGGAAGGTTTCCTGGAAGTTGTCGCGGATGGCCGCCAGGTCCACGGGGCCGCCGTCGCGCGCCCGCAGGCCGAAATCGTGCAGCATCACCAGCTGGCGTTTGTCGCCCACCAGGGGGCGGATGGCGTGGGGCACCTCGTCGATCACCTTCAGGCCCATGTTTTCCAGCATGGGCAGCACGTCCGACAGGGGCAGGGGCCGGTCCTTGTGGTAGACCTTGAAGCGGAATTCGTCCTCGGCCGTCTCGATGGGGCGGTACAGGCTCAGTTCCAGGTCGTCGGCGGCCAGGGCGCGCTCCACCTTCCGCACGTCGTTGACGGCGCTGGCGGCGTTGAACCGTTCCCGGTAGTCGGACTTGAAGGCCCGCTGGTAGACGCGCATCAGCGCCAGGCCCTTTTCCTCGCCCTGGTCGGCCACCAGGGCCTCCTGCAGGCGGTCGGCCCACGACCGGGCCTCCTCCACCAGGCGGGCCTCCACCTCCTCCACCTCGAAGTCGGGGATCTCGCCGGGGCGGGTCTGCACGATGATGTGCAGCCGGGCCAGGGCCGAATCCCCCAGCTGGGAGTAGTGCGCCGTCACCGTGCCGGCGAAGGTGTCCTCCAGGATCGCCTGCAGGCGCCGGCGCAGGTCGGTGGTGTAGCGGTCGCGCGGCACATAGATCAGGCACGACACGAAGCGTTCGAAATCGTCACGCCGCACGAACAGGGCCACCCGCTGGCGTTCCTGCAGGTGCAGGATGCCCAGGGCCGTGCGCAGCAGTTCGTCCTCGGAAATCTGGAACAGCTCGTCGCGGGGGAAGGTTTCCAGGATGTTGATCAGGGCCTTGCCGTCGTGGCCGTTGGTGGCGAAGCCGGCCCGTTCCAGCGACGTGCGCACCTTGTGGCGCAGCAGCGGGATGTCGCGGGCGCTGCGGTTGTAGGCGGCCGAGGTGAACAGGCCCACGAACACCCGTTCGCCCACCACCTTGCCCTGCTTGTCGAACCGCTTGATGCCGATGGCGTCCATGTGCACGCGGCGGTGCACGGTGGCCAGCTTGTTGGCCTTGGTGACGAACAGCACCGCCGGCTGTTCGACGAAGCCGCGCACGTCGGGCGACATGAACTGCAGGTCCTGCAGCTCGCGGAACACCACCACCGCCGGGTCGCGCAGCACGCCCAGGCCGGTATCCGGGTCCACGTGCACGGTGCGCTTGTCGCCCCGGCCCTTGAAGGTGTAATCGCGGTAGCCCAGGAAGGTGTAGTGGTTGTCGTGGATCCACTGCAGGAAGGCGACCACTTCCGCCATGTCGGTGCCGGCCACCTTGGGCGCCCGGCCCAGGTCGTCGATCACGCCTTCCATGCGGGTGCGCATGGCCTGCCAGTCCTCCACCGAGGCCCGCACGTCGTCCAGCACCGCCGCCACGCCGTCGCGGATGGCGTCCCAGTGCTCGGGCGACTGTTCGGAAATCTTGACGTGCATCAGGCTTTCGGGGGCCGCCGCGCCGGTGGCCTTGCCGTCCTCGGCGCGCGGGGCGAAGGCCGCGGGGCGGCCGCCGGCGTCGCGGGTCACGGCGAACACCGGGTGGATCACCAGGTGCACGGCCAGGTTCCGGTCGTTCAGCTCGGCGGTCACCGAATCCACCAGGAACGGCATGTCGTCGGTGACCACCTCGACCACCGTGTGGTCGGCGTTCCAGCCGTGCTCTTCCAGGCTGGGGGTGTAGACCCGCACCAGCGAGTGGCCCGGCGTGCGGGCCAGGGCCGCCTTCCAGTGGGCCAGGGCGGCGCCGAACAGGGCATCGGCCCCCTGGGCCACCAGGTCCTTGGGCGGCACGTTGGCGTAATAGTGCTCGATGAAGGCGGCGATGACGGGGCCGTCCTGGGCCCCCATGCGGTCGCGTGCCTCGGCGGCGACGCGGGCGATCAGATCCGACTTCTGCTGATGGGCGATACGGCTTGGCATGGCGACCCTCCCGGTGCGCGTGGCGGTTCCCTTGCGAACCCCCGGAGGGGCGGACCGCCTTCCCGAACGAGGCTACATCCGTTTCGCCGTGAAAACAAACGCCTGGGCCCCCGTTTTCACCCGCCGCGAGGGTACCGCGACAACCGTGACAGGCCGGTTATGCGGGGATGACCGGTGGCGGGTCGTAGGCTTCCACCCGGGGCGCCGGACCGGCCAGGGGGGCCACCTGGACCAGGGCCGTCTGGGCCGTCGAGGCCTGGCCCAGGTCGGACGTGCCGGCATCGCGGGTCAGCACGTTGGGGTTGCCGCCCCGGTCGGTGCCGTCGGTGTCGGGGTCGTACCAGGCCCCCGTGGCCATCAGGGCCACGCCGGGGCGCAGGCCCGGGTCGGGGGTGACCACGGCCAGGCAGGCGCCGCGATCGTTGAACACCCGGGCCACGGCGCCGGCCGCCAGGCCCCGGGCCGCCGCCTCGTCGGGGTGCAGGCGGATGCGCTCGCGCCCGTCCACCTGCTCGGAGCGGCCGGCGGCGGTCTGGGCCAGCTGGCTGTGCAGGCGCCGGGCCGGCTGGTTGGTCAGCAGGTGCAGGGGGTGGCGCGCCGCCCCGGTCCCGCCCAGCCATTCCGCCGGTTCCCGCCAGGTGGGATGGGCCGGGATGTCGGCGTCGGGGATGGCGGCCAGCACGTCCGACGCCAGCACGATGCGGCCGCTGGGGGTGGCCAGGGGGCGGCCCTGCGGGTCGGCGCGGAAATCGGCCAGCAGCACCTCGGGCGCCGGGGGCGGCGGCACGGCCCACACGCCGTCGCGCCAGAAGGCGTCCCGGTCCGGCGGCGTCAGGCCCTGGGCCCGGGCGGCCTCGGCCAGGGTGTCGAACAGGTGGTCCAGCCACTGGCCCTCGTCCAGGCCGCCGGTGAAGGCCTCGGCACAGCCCAGGCGGCCGGCCAGGTCGGCCAGGATGTCGCGGTCGTGGCGCGCCCCGCCCACCGGGTCCACCAGTTTGGCCATGGCGAACAGGAAGGCGTCGCGGGAACTGCCGCCGATGTCGGCCCGCTCGGCCGGGGTGGTGGCCGGCAGCACGATGTCGGCCCGCTTGGCCGCCGGGGTCCACCAGGGGTCCTGGACGATCACCGTTTCCGGCCGGGCCCAGGCGCGGACCAGGCGGTTCAGGTCCTGCTGGTGGTGGAACGGGTTGCCGCCGGCCCAGTGGACCAGCCCCACGTCGGGGTAGGTGACCGTGCCGCCGTCGAAGGGGATGGTCCGGCCCGGGTGCAGCAGCATGTCCGTCACCCGCGCCGCCGGAATGGCCAGGCCGTCCGGGTTGGGCGGGACCGGCACGCCGGGCACCAGGCCCCGGCGCCGGGTCGCCCCGACCCCGTTCATGGAGCCGTTGCCGAACCCGAACCCCTGGCCCGGCCGGCCGATGCCGCCCAGCAGGGCGGCCAGGGCGATGAGCATCCAGTAGGCCTGCTCCCCCTGGTCGGCCCGCTGCAAGGACCACGAGGCGGTCAGGAACGACCGCCCGCCCACCAGCCGGTCCACCAGCGCCGACAGGGCGTCCACGGGCACGTCGGCCACGGCGGCGGCCCAGGCCAGGTCCTTGGGCCGGCCGTCGTTGCCGCCCCGGATGTAGGTTTCCAGGCGATCGACCCCGGCGCAGTACCGGTTCAGGAAGGCCCGGTTTTCGGCCCCCCGGCGCAGGATCTCGTGGGCCAGGCCCAGCATCAGGGCCGTGTCCGTGTTGGGCCGGGGCTGGATCCAGGTGGCGTCCAGGCCGTCGGGCACGTCGCCCTTGAAGGGGCTGACCATGACGAAGCGCACGCCCGCGTCCCGCGCCGCCCGCGCCACGTCGGGCAGGTGGAAGGCCCCGGCGCCGCCCGATGTCACATGCCAGTTCTTGGGGTTCAGGCCGCCGAAGGCGACAACCGTGTCGCAGTTGCCGGGCAGGGTGGTCCAGTCGGTGGCGTCGGCGCTGACGGCCCGGTGGTCGCCCAGCACGTAAGGCAGGATGGCCTGGGCCGCCCCCCAGCTGTAGTTGCCCACCTGGTCGGTGAAGCCCCCGGCGGCGGCGTGGAAGCGGCGGATCTGGGTGCGGGCATGGTGCAGGCGCCCGGCGCTGGACCAGCCGTAGGAGCCGGCGAACACCCCCGTGGGGCCGCGCTCGGCCCGCACCCGGGCGATCTCGCCGGCCGCCAGGTCCAGGGCCGTGTCCCACGACACGGGCACGAAGGGCTCAAGGCCCCGGGCCGCGCGGTCCGATTTGGGCCCGTCCTTCAGGTAGCTTTGCCGCACCATGGGCCCGGGGATGCGCAGGTTGCCGTGCACCAGTTCCGGCCAGGCGCCCACCATGGCCGGGTCGGCGCCGCTGCCGGGCAGGGGTGTGGCGGCGGTCAGGCGGCCGCCTTCCACCGTGGCCGTGAAGGGGCCCCAATGGCTCAGGCTGATGGGTCGGCGATCAGCCATGGGTCAGAAGATCAGGTCCACGGGCGGCGGCGCCTGGGGGTCGTCGGTGGGCAGGGCGAACCACCGCAGGGGCTCGGTTTCCGGCGGCAGGGCGGCGCAGGGCCTGGGTTCCGGCCGGTGGGCGGCACTTTCGGCGGCCAGGGCGCGGGCCCGGTCCAGGTAGCCGGCCAGGTCCGATTCCGGGGCCCGGCGGCGGTGGGAATGGTATTCCAGCCCGCCGGTGCCGTAGCACAGGTCGGCCAGGCGGGCCGGCTCGGCGGCCGGGGCGCCGCCGTGGAACCAGCGGCCGGACGGCGCGTCGAAGGTATAATCGGCCAGGAACCGCCAGCCCTCGCGCCCCACCCAGTCCACGGCCTCCAGGATGTAGTCGAAC
>JAGREA010000450.1 GCA_020446745.1 Rhodobacterales bacterium
CCCACCTGGCGGGCGTGGTCGGCCGGGTCGAACACCGCCTCGCCGCCCGAAGCTTCGGTCGTCCGGCCGCCCAGGATGGGCGCCGCCGCGCGCCCGGCCACGGCGGGCAGGGCCATGGCGCCGTACAGGTGGTCCACGGCCTGGGCGTCGGCCAGGTCGATGCCCCGGGCGTTGACCCGCACGTTGCCGTACAGGTCGCGGGGCAGGGGGATGCGCGGGTTGGCGGCCGCCGTGTGGCCTTCGACCACGGCGAAGGGGTCGCGGACGATCTTTTCCACCGGGATGGCGTCGTCCTCGATCTGGTTGACGAACGACGAGTTGGCGCCGTTTTCCAGCAGCCGGCGCACCAGGTAGGGCAGCAGGTCCTCGTGCGCGCCCACGGGGGCGTAGATGCGGCACGGCCGGCCGTGGTCGGCCATCAGGCGGTCGTGCAGCACCTCGCCCATGCCGTGCAGGCGCTGGAATTCGAAGTCCTTGCCGTCGGCCAGCACCAGGGCGGCGGCGGCGGAATGGGCGTTGTGGGTGGCCACCTGCACGTAGAAGGCATCGGGCCGCGACAGGGCCTTGCCGGTGGCGGCGATGTAGCTGACGTCGGAATTGACCTTGCGGGTGAACACCGGGTAGTCGGCCAGCCCCTGTTCCTGGCAGCGCTTGATTTCCGAATCCCAGTAGGCGCCCTTGACCATGCGCAGCATCAGGCGGCGGTCGGCGCCGCGCGCCATGTCGGTGAGCAGGTCGATGAGCCGCCAGGCCCGCTTCTGGTAGGCCTGGACCACGAAGCCGAAGCCGTGCCAGCCCTTCAGGTCCGGCGCCGCGCAGACCCGGCCCAGGATGTCCATGGTCAGGTCCAGGCGGTCGGCCTCCTCGGCGTCGACGGTCAGGCCGATGTTGTGGCCGGCGGCCAGGCGGGCCAGGTCGATCAGGCGCGGGGTCAGCTCGGCCAGCACGCGGTCGCGCTGGGCGAATTCCAGGCGCGGGTGCAGGGCCGACAGCTTCACCGACACGCCGTTGTTGCCGATCACGTCGGCGTCCACCGAACCGGCCCGGCCGACGGCGTTGATGGCGGCGGAGTAGGCCTTGAAGTAGCGGTCGGCGTCGGCCTGGGTCAGGGCGGCCTCGCCCAGCATGTCGAAGGAATAGCGGTACTGGGATCGCTTGGCCGCCACCTCCAGGGCCTCGCCGATGGTGCGGCCCAGGACGAACTGGTGGCCCAGGATCTTCATGGCCTCGCGCACGGCGGTGCGGATCAGCGGCTGGCCCATGCGCCGCACCATGTCGTGGGCGGCGCGCAACAGCCCGCCCCCTTCGCCCAGGTCCAGCACCCGGCTGGTGAACATGAGCGACCGGGTGGACAGGTTGACCAGCCCCGACGGGCTGCCGCCCAGGTGCTGTTCCCATTCGGCCGTGGTCACCTTGTCCTCGATCAGGGCGTCCACGGTCAGGGGGTCGGGCACCCGCAGCATGGCTTCCGCCAGGCACATGAGGATCACGCCCTCGCGGTTGGACAGGCCGTATTCCTGCAGGAACGGCGCGATCAGGCCCCCGGCCTCGCCGGATTCCCGCACCGAGGCCACCAGGGCGTGGGCCGTGTCCTGGATGCGCGCCCGCTGCGCCCCCGTGGGCGCCCCCTGGGCCAGCAGGCGGTGCACGATGTCCTGCTCGGCCACCTGATAGTCGGCCCACAGGGCGGGCTTGTGGTGGGTCCAGTCGGGCGGGGTGGGGCCGGGCATGGGAAGTCCTCCGTCACGGGGTCGCTGTCGCCGAATCCTAGCCAAAACCCCGTGGTTCGTGGGACCATTTATATCGCCAATTGAGGTTGATATTGGTTATTAACCTGGAAAAATATAGGCGAATCGTCTAGGTATTCGGAAATGAACAGACCCTTGGACCGCTTGGACCGGCGCATTCTGGCGACCCTGCAGGATGACGGCCGCATCACCATCGCCGACCTGGCCCGCCGGGTGAACCTGAGCAAGACCCCCTGCCTGGCCCGGGTCAAGCGGCTGGAGCGGGACGGCTACATCGCCGGCTACGTGGCGCGGCTGGACGGCGCCCGCCTGGGACGCGGCCACGTGGCCTTCGTGCAGGTGGCCCTGGACCGCACGGCGTCGGACGCCTTCGACCGCTTCCACGCCGGGGTGCGGGCCATTCCCGAGGTCCAGTCCTGCCACATGGTGGCCGGCGGGTTCGACTACCTGCTGAAGGTGCGCACGGCCGACATCGACGCCTACCGCCGCATCCTGGGCGAGCGCATCAACGCCCTGCCGGGGGTGTCGCAGACCCACACCTACGTGGTCATGGAAACGGTGAAGGACGAAATGACCGTGCCCGTGGATCTGGACGGCCCGGGCCCGAACGACTCCTAGCCGTGCCGATCAGGTTCGTGGGGCGGGGCGTCGTGGCCGCCGTCCTGGTGGGCCAGGGTGACGATGCCGTCGCCCCATTCCTCCAGGATCTCGCGCTGCTGGGTGCGCAGCTGGGCCACCTTCTTCTGCGCCAGGATCATCAGGATGGAGGCCAGCACCGGCGGCAGGGCCAGATAGAGCATCCAGCCGAACCCGGCGGTGGCGTACATGATCATCAGGCTGTAGGGGTCGGTGACGATGGCCCGGGCCATGGTCATGTCGTTGCTGCCGATCCACAGGTCCAGCAGGTAGGGGAACACGCCGCTGATGTTCAGGCCGCCCACGCACAGGGTGGCGTACTTCTGCGGCGACCGGTCGATGATGAAGGCGACGAAGGTGGGGATCAGCCCCACGCCCACCAGCAGCACCGTGTGGGTGAAGAAGACGCACACCAGCACCAGGGCGGCCATGATCAGGAAGCCGCCCGACACCTTGCGCACCGTGCCGGTGCCGCCCTCCTGGCTGATCTTGTCCTTGGTTTCCGTCTTGGCCATGGGTCAGATCATCCGCATCAGGATCATGAGCATGGCGGCGGAAAAGGCGATCAGCATGGACAGGGCGGCCGACACCTGCTGGCCGATGGTGCGGCCGCTGTCGAAGCCCGAGGCGTCGCTGGCCTCGATGCCGGTGATCTCCGCCTCGGCCGCCTCGAAGGCCAGGCGCGCCTGCTGGTAGCCGAATTCGTCCTGGCGCCGCCGCTCGGCGTTGTCGATCAGGTCGTAAAGGTCGGCCAGCATGCCCTGGCGCACATAGCGCGGCATCTCGCGTTCGATCTCGGTGCGCAGGCTGCGGCTGTGGTAGGTGGTGATGACCGGCGCCAGGTGGGCCCCCACCCAGCTGGTCAGGCCGAACAGGGGCTCGCCCTTCAGGCGCCACTGGACCAGGGCCAGCAGGCTGAGCATGCCCAGGTTGGACTGGTCCTGGCGCGGATCGGCGATGGCCGCCAGGTGGGCGTCCACGCTCTGCGGGAAGTGGGCGGCGATGAAGGCGCAGATGTGGCGGTCCATGGGCCGGGTCTTGGCGTCGATGCGGTCGGCCACCGTGTCCATGGCCGGCAGCAGGTCCTCGATGGTGGTCACGTATTCGCGCACCACCAGGGGGCTCTGGCAGGGCAGGCTCAGGTTCAGCTCGTACAGGCAGCGTTCGATGCCGTGGCCCGGTTCGGCCACCTGCATGAACGACCGCGACTGGGTGAAGGTGCGCTCCAGGGTCATGGCGTCTTCCACCGGCCCGTCCTGGACCTCCAGCCAATAGGCCGGCAGGCCCCGCACCACGGCCTCGGCCAGCACCTGCACGCCGCCGTCCTGCAGGAATTCGTGGGCCAGCAGGGTGCCATAGGCTTCCGGCATGAAGGCCAAGCCCTTGTAGCGGATGGGCCCCTGGGGGTGCAGCAGCATGCACACCTTGCTGACGATCACGTCGTCGCTGCCCTGGGCGCTGTTGGGGAAGATGGTGGCCAGCTGGGCGGTGTCGGCCACCTTGTCGGCCAGCTCGGAATCGTTGCGGGTGCGGCGCAGCCAGTGTTCCAGGCCGCCGTCGCGGATCTTGCGCGAGGCCTCGGGCACGTCGCGCGACAGGGCCTGGGACAGGGTGCGCAGGCTGGTGTGGTCGCGCCCGCCGAAGCTGAAGCCGATTTCCGAACGCCGCGAGCCGTGCTGGGTGACCGGCGCCAGGCGCCGCCCCGACAGCCACTGGTGCAGGGCGTCCAGGGTCCAGCGGCTTTCCACGTCGTCGTTCAGCATGCCGCGCAGGGGCTCGATCAGCGACAGCGGAATGCGGGCCTTGCCGCACAGGGCCCCATAGGTGCCCTGTTCCACCCGCATCTTGGCGAATTCCGACGGCGACAGGTGGGCCACCGGGTTGCGGCCCTGCAGCAGGAACACCAGGGTGACCCCCAGGGCGTAGACGTCGTCCGACGCCTTGCCCACGCCGCGCCCGGCCGGGTCCGCATAGGCCCGCTCGGGCGTTTCGAACAGGATCGACTGGTCGTACCCGGCGGGGGTGGAAAAGCTTTCGCCCAGGACCACCGTCTGGCCGCCCTCGCCGTCGTAGAACAGGTTGTCGGGGCGGATGGCCCGGTGGGTGAGCTTCAGCACGCTCAGTTCGTCCAGGGCCCGCACCAGGGGGTCGATGACCCGCTTGGTCATCTCGTATTCGTTCATGCGCCCGCCGTGGACCACGCCGTTGGCGTCGGCCACCCGGCGGCCGCGGGGCCGGCCCATCAGGGCCACCAGGCAGCGCTGGCCCAGGGGCGGCCAGTCCACCACGTCCCAGTCCAGCACCGACAGCAGGCCGGGCACCCGCAGCCCGCGCAGGGCCGCCAGCATGTCCACCCGGGCCGGCAGGCCGGGATGGCAGACCAGGGCGAAGGTGTCGCTGCGGGGGTCGCGCCGGTCGTCGGCGGCATAGGCCATGGCCGTGGGCGAGTCCAACTCGTCCAGCGGCTTGGCCGGATCGATCACGAAGCGGTCGTTGACCAGGATCGGGTCCATCAGGCCCCCGCCCGCGTCCCTGCCGCCGGCCTGGATGTTGGCTTCTGCCATCGGTGCCCGCGTCCCAAGGCTGTCGGCGCCCGGGGACGTCCGGCGCGGCGCCGGCACCCCAGCGGCGCCACGGTGGCGGGGCGCGCCCCCGCGGGACGGCCCCAGCCCAACCTACGGCCCAATTCCTGCAAAACCCTTAACCGGCCCCGGGGACGACAAGCCGAGCGCCGCCCCGTCGAGTGCCACCACGCATGGGGAGGCAATGCTTCGAGACGGCCCTGCGGGCCTCCTCAGCATGAGGCCCGACATATTGAGAAACCTCACCCTGAGGTGCGAGCAACGCGAGCCTCGAAGGGTTGGCGCCGCCTGGTCGCCCTTTTCGGCAGCCCGCTAGTCCTCGAACGGATCCTGGACCAGGATGGTGTCCTCGCGCTCGGGGCTGGTGGACAGCAGGGCCACGGGGGCGCCGATCAGTTCCTCGATGTGGCGGATGTACTTGATGGCCGTGGCCGGCAGGTCGTTCCAGGTGCGCGCGCCCTCGGTGCTTTCCGACCAGCCTTGCATGGTCTCGTACACCGGCTGCACCTGGGCCTGCTTGATCGAGCAGGCGGGCAGGTAGTCGTAGGTCTCGTCGCCGATGCGGTAGCCGACGCAGATCTTCAACTCGTCCATGCCGTCCAGCACGTCCAGCTTGGTCAGCGCGATGCCGTTGATGCCGTTCACCTTCACCGCCTGGCGCACCAGCACGGCGTCGAACCAGCCGCAGCGCCGGGCCCGGCCGGTGACGGTGCCGAACTCGTTGCCGCGCTCGCCCAGGCGCTGGCCCGTCGCGTCGAACAGTTCCGACGGGAAGGGGCCGCTGCCGACCCGGGTGGTGTAGGCCTTGGTGATGCCCAGCACGTAGTCCACGGCCCCCGGCCCCTGGCCCGAGCCGGCGGCCGCCTGGCCGGCCACCACGTTGGACGAGGTGACGAAGGGATAGGTGCCGTGGTCGATGTCCAGCATGGTGCCCTGGGCGCCCTCGTACAGGATGCGCTGGCCGTTGCGCCGGGCCTCGTCCAGGGTCTTCCAGGTGGCCTCCACATAGGGCAGCAGGCGCGGCGCCATCTCGGCCAGTTCCGCCAGCAGGCCGGCGCCGTCCACTTCCGGCATGCCCATGCCGCGCAGCAGGGCGTTGTGGTGGAACAGCAGCTTGTCCACCTTTTCCGACAGCACCTGGGGCGTGGCCAGGTCGCCGGCGCGGATGGCCCGGCGGCCCACCTTGTCCTCATAGGCCGGGCCGATGCCGCGCCCGGTGGTGCCGATCTTGCCCTTGCCGGCGGCGGCCTCGCGGGCCTGGTCCAGGTTGCGGTGCAGCGGCAGGATCAGCGGCACGTTCTCGGCGATGCGCACCACCTGGGGCGTCACCTCCACGCCCTGGCCGCGCAGGGTCTCGATCTCGGCCATCAGGGCCCAGGGGTCCAGCACCACGCCGTTGCCGATGATCGACAGGCGCCCGCGCACCACGCCCGACGGCAGGGCGCTCAGCTTGAACTTCACGCCGTCGATGACCAGGGTGTGCCCGGCGTTGTGGCCGCCCTGGAAGCGCACCACCACGTCGGCCCGCTCCGACAGCCAGTCGACGATCTTGCCTTTCCCTTCGTCTCCCCACTGGGAGCCGACGACGACAACGTTGGCCATGAATGAATCCTCTTCTTTTATTGGTCTTTGCGGTCCCGGGGGCCGGCGGCGTCCAGCACGTGGCCGCAGCCCAGGCGCTTGGCCTCGGCATCCGGGGTGGGAGTGTCGTCCAGTCCGGCGACGGTGATCCAGCCGGCGTCGCGCAGGGCCCGGGCGGCGGCCCGGTCGGTGCCCGACGGCAGGAAGATGCGCCGCGCCGGGGCGTCGGCCGGCAGGGCCCGCATCAGGCTGTCGGTGAACAGGGTCAGGCCCGTGGCTGTTTCCAGGGCGGATTCGGGGGCCGGGTCGGCGGCCATGCCGTGGCCGGTGTCGTAGCGCCCGCCCCGGCCCAGCTCGCCGCGCACGCCGCGGGAAAACAGGGTGAAGGCGACGCCGGTGTAGTAGGCGAAGCCCCACTTTTCCACCAGGTCGATGGTCAGGCGCAGGTCCGGCGCCCCGGCCGTGACCAGGGACAGGACCCGGGCCAGGGTGTCGCGCGCCGCCGCCGCGGCGCCGCTCAGCGGCAGGGCCGCCAGGGCCGCCATGGCCGGCCCGGCGCTGCCTGTGGCGGCGATCAGGGCGCGGATCAGGTCGGCCCGCTGGGTGCCGATGTCGGGCGCCATGGCGTGGATCTCGGCGATGTCCTTGTGGTCCAGGGCCAGGCGCAGGCGCTCCTGGTTGTCAGCGTTCAGGTCCAGGCCGTCCAGGATGGCCGGCACCAGGGTGGGCAGGGCCAGGTCCACCGACAGGTCGCGCACCCCCAGGTCGGTCAGGGCCTCGACGGCCATCAGGATCACCTCGGCGTCGCCGGCGGCGGAATCGGAACCGATCAGCTCCGCCCCCACCTGGCCGAACTGGCGCTCGGGCCGCAACTGCGAGCCGGCCACCCGCAGCACCTCGCCGCCATAGCTCAGGCGCAGGGGCCGGGGCCGGCCCGACAGGCGGGTGGCGGCGATGCGCGCCACCTGGGTGGTCATGTCGGGGCGCACGCCCATCATGCGGTGGGACTGCGGGTCCATCAGCCGGAACACGTGGTTGGCCAGGGCCGCGCCGCTGCCCGACAGCAGGCTTTCCTCGAACTCGATCAGCGGCGGCTTGACCCGCTCGTAGCCATGGGCTTCGAAGGCCGCCAGCAGGCGCTCGGTGGTGCGGTCCTCGAACGCCGCCTGGGGCGGCAGCACGTCACAGAGGCCGGCGGGCAACAGGGCCTTGTCGGCGGCGTCGCTCATGGGTGGATCACTAACGTCCGAAGGGGGGCCGCGGCGGGGATGGACCGCCCGACCCGTCGATGGGGCAAAACCCCGGTTATCTAGCCGGAAACGGGCGCGCGGGCAACGGAAAGGTGCGCCTAGGGCAGGGGCACCTTGCGGCTGCGCACGGTCTGGCCCAGGCTGTCCACCAGCACGGGCACTATGGCCTTGGTCAGGCTGCGGCCGTCGCCCCGGTCCAGGTCGGCGGTGGCATAGCCCTGCCACAGGCGGCGCTTTTCCTGGCGGTCGTCGATGGTCACGTCCATGCGGTATTCGCTGGGCTGGCTGCGGGCCGTTTCCTGGCGCTCGCGGGCCAGCACGCCGCCGGTGTCGCTGTCATAGATGTTCAGGCGCACCTGGGCATCCTCGCCGCCGGTGCGGCCGCCCCGGGAATGGGCCTCCACCAGGGTGCGCCGGTTGCCCGACGACCAGGTGCCGATGCGGTCCCGGGTCTCGAAGGTCAGGATCAGCCGGCCGTCGGCGGCCAGGGGGTAGCCGCGGTCGCGCAGGGCCCGCTCGAACAGGACCTGGATCTCCTTGCTGGCGTCGGAATCGTCCAACGGCCGCACCACCAGGGTGGCGCCTTGGGGCAGGGGCCGCATGGCCAGGGCGTTCACCGTGGCGTCGCCGGCCGGGGCCGGGTCGTTGGACGACTGGGCCAGGGCTGAACCTGCCAATAGGGGGCCGGCCAGAAGGGGAGCGAAGGTGGCGGCAACAGCCAGGGCGCGCTTCAGCGTCATCGGCGGTCTCCATCGGCCGGCTTCAACGCTGTCACCATGGGCGCTGCGACCGGGCCTGTCAACGGCGGGGCCGGCGGGGGTCAGGGGGCCGTCAGGTCCACCCGCAGGGGCCCGGGCCCGGCCGGCCAGGCACCCCGGGCGGTGGCCGTGGCGCCGTCGAACACCAGCCAGCCCTGGCGCTTGTAGTGGGGCAGGGGACGCATCAGGTCGGCCAGGGCCTGGGCCGAGTCGGCGGCCACCACCACGTAGGACCGGCCATCGGCCCGGCCGGCCCAGGCCCGCGCCGTGCCCTGTCCGTCCAGGCTTTCGGGGACCGGCGGCAGGCCGCTGTCGCGCAGGGCCGCGGCCACGGCGTCGGTGGTGCCGATCACCAGCAGCGGCCGGCCCGGCGCCGGCTTCACGCCCGGCCGGTCCAGCAGGCGCCCGGCCAGGGCCCGGGCGGCGTCCAGGGCGTCCCGGTCGTTGCCGGTGGTGATCACCACTCCGGCGCCGTCGGCCAGGGTCACGTCGCGCAGGATGGGCGGGGTTTCCGACGGGTCCAGGCGGCGGAACAGGTCCAGGTCCGGGTCCACGGTCAGGCGCAGGGGGCGGGCGGCCACGGTGACGGCGTGGCGGGCCGTGGCGCCGTCCAGGGGCAGCACGACCCGTTCCATGCCGGCCTCGGTCTCGACGGCCACGGGCACGGACAGGGCATAGGCCGGGGCGTCCTGGCCCAGGGTCAGGTCGATGCGGTAGCCGGCGCCGTCGCGCGACGCGGCCACGTCAGACAGGGTCAGGCGCGGCGCCCCGGGGCGGTCCAGCCACTGGGCGAAGAAGGGGGAAAGGTCGCGCCCGGCGGCGCCCTCGAAGGCCCGGCGCAGGTCCTCCCAGTCGGCCACCTGGAATTTCTTCGCCTGCCACAGGGCCTGCAGGCCGGCATCGAAGGCCGGGGCGCCGATGAGGCCGCGCAGCATGTGGAACACGAACGCCACCTTGTGGTAGCCCACCACCTGGGCGGCGTCGTGGGTCTTGGACACGAAGGCGCGGGCCGGGGCGTCGCGGCCCGCCGGCAGGGCGGCGAAGTCGCGCAGCCAGCCCAGGCGCATCTCCCGCGCCCGGGCCGGGTCGCGGCGCAGGGCATAGAAGTGGTCGGCCATGTAGGTGGTCAGGCCCTCGCACCAGTTGCCCCGGTCATAGGCCACGTCCACCCCGTTGCCCCACCAGTTGTGCAGCACCTCGTGCCCCAGCGAGCTGTGGCGGATGAACGGCAGGGCCAGCACCCGGGCGCCCATGTAGGTCAGGTTCTCGAACCCCAGGCCCACGGGCGCCGGGCCCGACACCATGTGGAAGGCGGAAAAGGGATAGGGTGCGATCCAGTCCGCATAGAGGTCGATGTAGCCGGCCGCCGAATTCAGGTAGTCGTCGGCCAGCCTGCCGATGGATGGGTCGAAATAGGTGCGCAGCAGGATGCCCTTGTGCCGCCGTTCGGCCACCTGCCAGGGGCCGGCCAGCAGCACCAGGCCGGTCATGGGCCGTTCCGAAACGAAGGTGGCGCGGTAGCCCTGGGGCCCGTCCTCCTCGCCGTCGAGGCGCCCGGGCGCCACGGCCTTCTGGCCCGGCGGGGTGGTCACGGTCAGGCGGTAGGAGAACGTGTCCGCGCCCACCAGGCGGGGCGTCCAGGGCAGCGACAGGAAGGTGCCGTCGGCGGCGATGCGCGAGGCGTAGGGATTGTCGCGGCCGGTTTTCAGCAGGGCGTCTTCCAGGGCGTAGGTGACGGTGTGGGTGCCGTCCAGGTCCAGCCGGTGGCTGAACAGGGGCTTGCCGTCCTGGGTCACTTCCACGGCCAGGCCCGGCAGGCGCAGGGCGCCCCGGGCGGTGATCCGGTCGGTCACGGCCACGCGCCCGGCCGCCGGGTCGAGGACCACGGTCAGGTCGTGGTGGGGGATCTCGGCCCGGGCGGCGCCGGACAGGGCCACCAGCGCCAGGATCAGGAAGGTGACGGCCCGCATGGCGGTCAGTGCGCCGCCGCCGGGCCGGCCACGGGGAACTTGGCCAGCAGGTCCAGGGTGGCGTCGCCGCGCCGCACGGTCAGCGGCAGCCAGGTGCCCGGCGCCATGGCCTGAACCACGTCGATCAGGTCGCCGGGCTCGTCCAGGGTCCGGCCGGCGGCGCGGACGATGACGTCGCCGTCGGCCACACCGGCGGCCTGGGCCACGGTGCCGTCCAGCACCTTGGCCACCCGCACGCCGCCGTCGGACCCGCCGATCATCACCCCCAGGCGGGGCTTGTCGGCCTTGGGTGGGCGGGGCGGCGCGTCCACCCCGAACAGCAGGTCGGCCACCGCGCCCTCGCAGGGGCGCGGCGCGTCCCAGGGCAGCAGCACGGCCGGGGCCGGGGCCCCCAGGTCGGCCAGCTGGTGGGGAATGCCGTGGCCGTACTGCACGTGGCCCTGGCCGACGATGCCCACCACCAGGGGCTTGCCGTCCTGGGCCGCCAGGGCGGCCAGCTTTTCTGCCATGGCCCGGTCCCAGGTGGTCTGGGCCAGGACGAAGCGGTCGAAGTCCGGGTCGTTTTCCAGGTCTTCGGGCTTCTTGTCCTCCACGTGCATGCCGAACACCTGGGCCAGGGAGCGGCGATAGTCGGCCCCGGCCGGGGCGGGGCGCGACAGGCCCTCGCGCTCGGCCTCGGGCACGCCGTCCCAGCCGTCCTTGCGGACCCGCGACACCAGGCTTTGCGCCACGTTCATGCCCACCATGGGGATGCGGTTCATGCGCGCGAAGTGGAACAGGGGCATGTACAGGTCGGGGTCGTAGCGCCACACCTGGTTCCAGCGCGACCGGTCCAGGAACTGGGCGCGGCTCAGGTCGCCCCGGGTCCAGGCGTCCAGGGCCGGCTGCACGGACCGGGGAAAGCTTTCGAAGGCCAGCACCATGTTGGGGTTGCGGGCGTGCAGGGCGGCGATGGTCTGAAGCTGCCAGCGGTGGTGCTCGGCGCTGCCGTGGTTCTCGCCCAGCAGGACGATGGACCGCCGGGCCAGGTCGGCCGTCACCCTGGCGGCGTCGCCGGCCGGCGTGCCATCGGCGGCCGTCCACCGGCCCACCGGGGCGCAGGCCGGGCCCGCCGGCGCCGCCACCGCGCCGTCGCTTTCCGGCGCGTTGCTGCGCGCACCGTGGACCGAGGCCAGCAGCAGGCCGGCGGTGAAGCCGGCGGCAAGCACGCCATAGGCGGCGGCGCGGCGGCCACGGGAGGCGGTGGGACGAAGGCCAGGGTCGGGCATGGGTCTGCTTTCTGGTTGTTGATGTGGCATGACCTGCCTTCAAGGTATGGGGCCGGGGCATCCCCTGCAAGGGCACCGCCCCATGGCGGTCTGGGCGATTTCCGCTAGGATGGCCGCCAACAAACCATCATAACCGGAAGAAGCGCCATGCTCCCTGCCCGCCTGCCCACCCGCCTTTTGGCCGCCGTCCTCCTCCTTTTGCCCCTGGCCGCCCGGGCCGCCCGGGCCGACAGCCTGCCGGCCGACGTGCCGCCCCTGGCCGTGGTGTCCGTGGCCGGCCCGGCCCACGCCATCGTCGGCCCCCTGAACAACCGCACGCCCCAGAACCTGGGCAACAACGCCACCTTCGGCCTGGTGGTCACCGACGCCGGGCTGGTGCTGATCGACAGCGGCGGCACGGCCCTGGGCGCCCGGGCGATCCTGGACGCCGTACGCACGGTGTCGGACCAGCCCATCGTCGCCGTCATCAACACCGGCGGGCAGGACCACCGGTGGATGGGCAACGGCGTGTTCAAGGCCCTGGGCGCGCGGATCATCGCCAGCAACGACGCCGTGGCCGACCAGCGGTCGCGGGCCGACATGCAGATGACCATGCTGCGCGCCCTGGTGGGCGAAGACCGGGTGGCCGGCACCGAGCCCACCCCGGCCACCGAAACCTTCGACGACGCCCTGGACCTGACCATCGGCGGCGTGCGCCTGGAAATCCGCCACCTGGGGGGCGCCCACACGCCGGGCCACAGCTATGTCTGGCTGCCCGACCACGGGGTGCTCTACACCGGCGACGGGGTCTACGTGGAACGCCTGCTGGGGGTGCTGGACCACAGCGACCTGCTGTCGTGGATCGCGGTGTTCCAGGCCATGGCCGACCTGAACCCGGCCCACGTGGTGCCGGGCCACGGGTCGCCCACCACCATCGACCGGGCCCGGGCCGATACCCTGGATTACCTGGTCAACCTGCGCGACCGGGTACGGGCCGTGATCGCCCAGGGCGGCGGCGAGGCCCAGGCCCTGGAGGTGGACCAGTCGGCCTTCGCCCACCTGGCCAACTTCGATACCCTGGCCCGGCGCAACGCCCAGCAGGCCTTCATCCAGCTCGAGTTCGAGTGATTGACAAGCTTCGGCCGTTCTCCTAACGAAAGACCGCAAATTCTGTGGGGAGTTCGCCGATGTCGCGGGGCCTGATCGCCGCCGGCCACGCCGAGACCGCCCGGGCCGCCGCCACCATGCTGGAGGCCGGGGGCAACGCCTTCGACGCCGCCCTGGCCGGCCTGTGCGCCGCCTGCGTGGCCGAACCGGTGCTCAACTCCCTGGGCGGCGGCGGGTTCCTGCTGGCCCGGCCGGCCACCGGCCCGCGGGAAGGGCAGGCGGTGCTGTACGACTTCTTCACCCAGACGCCCCGGGTGCGCCGCCCCGATAGCGAGACGGACCTGTACCCCATCCTGGCCGACTTCGGCCCGGCCACCCAGGAATTCCACATCGGCTTCGGCGCCCTGGCCGTGCCCGGCACGGTGCGCGGCCTGTTCCGCGCCCACCGGGACCTGGGCCGCATGCCCATGGCCGAGATCGTCGAGCCGGCCCGGGCCCTGGCCCGGGCCGGCGTGCCCATGAACCGGCTGCAGGCGTTCATCCTGTCGGTGGTCGGGCCCATCTGCCTGTCCAGCCCCGCCAGCCGCGCCGTCTATGGCCGCCAGGACGCCCCGGACCGGCTGATGGCGGCGGGGGAGGCCCCCCGCCTGGCCGCCCTGGCCGACACCTTCGACGCCCTGGCCCACGAGGGCGAGGACCTGTTCTACCGCGGCGAGATGACGGCGCCGATGCTGGAGGACTGCCTGGCCGGCGGCGGCCACCTGACCCGGGCCGACCTGGAAGCCTATGCCGTGATCCCGCGCCGGCCGCTGGCCTTCGAGGCCCTGGGCGCGCATTTGATGACCAACCCGCCGCCGTCCACCGGCGGGCTGCTCATCGCTTTCGCCCTGGAACTGCTGGACCGGCCCGACCTGCCGTCCCTGGACCCGGGCTCGGCCGCCTACCTGACGCGCCTGGTGCGGGCCATGGACCTGACCAACCGGGCCCGGGTGGAAAGCGGCCTGCGCGACGCCTCGGCCGAGGAGGCGGCGGAACGGCTGCTGGACCCGGCCTTCGTGGCGCTGTACCGCGACCGGGTGATGGCGGCGCCCCAGGCCCGCCGGGGCACCACCCACATCAGCGTCATCGACGCCCAGGGCAACGCCGCCGCCCTGTCGCTGTCCAACGGCGAGGGCTCGGGCTATCTGATCCCCGGCACCGGCATCATGATGAACAACATGCTGGGCGAGGAAGACATCAACCCCCACGGTTTCAACCGCTGGCCGCCGGACCGGCGCATGGGATCCATGATGGCCCCCACCCTGGCCATGGGGGCCGACGGGGCCATCACGGTGCTGGGATCGGGCGGGTCCAACCGCATCCGCACGGCGATCCTGCAGGTGCTGCTGAACACCCTGGCCTTCGGCGACCCCCTGGACGTGGCCGTGGCCCGGCCGCGCGTCCACTTCGAGGACGGCCGCCTGAACGTGGAGGACGGCCCCCCCGATCCGGCGGCCGAGGGCCTGGATTTCCGGCCCGAGGTCCTGGCTGGCCTGGGCGATCTGGCCGACGACCTGCACCCCTGGGGCGGGCCCAACATGTTCTTCGGCGGCGTGCACGCGGTGCGCCGCCATTCCGACGGCCGCCTGGAAGGCGGGGGCGACCCCCGCCGCGGCGGCGTCGTGGTCACCGTCTGAATTCCCCCTTTCGTTTCCATCCCAACGAGGCCGCGCCATGAGCGACGACAACCAGAAACGCTACATCCTCACCATCTCGTGCCCCGACACCAACGGCATCGTCGCGGCGGTGGCCGGCTTCCTGACCGACCAGGACGCCTTCATCGTGGAATCGTCCCACTTCGGCGATCCGGTCTCGAAGCGCTTCTTCATGCGCACGGTGTTCACCACCGGCGCCTTCACGCCGGACGAGAACGACTTCGTGAAGACCTTCTCGCGCATCGCCGAGCGGTTCCAGATGGTGTGGGGCCTGCACGACGCCAAGCGCAAGGAGCGGGTGATGATCCTGGTCTCCAAGTTCGACCACTGCCTGAACGACCTGCTGTACCGCTACCGCACGGGCGAGCTGAACATCGAGATCCCGGCCATCATCTCCAACCACCCGACGTTGAAGCACTTGGCCGACTGGCACGAGATCCCGTTCCACCACCTGCCGGTGACCAAGGACACCAAGGCCGAGCAGGAAGACCAGATCTGGGAAATGGTGCAGGAGATGGAGGCGGACCTGGTGGTGCTGGCCCGCTACATGCAGATCCTCAGCCCGCGCCTGTGCGACCGTCTGCGCGGCCGGGCCATCAACATCCACCATTCCTTCCTGCCCAGCTTCAAGGGCGCCAAGCCCTATCACCAGGCCCACGCCCGGGGTGTGAAGCTGATCGGCGCCACGGCCCACTACGTGACCAACGACCTGGACGAGGGGCCGATCATCGAGCAGGCCGTGGAGCGCGTCAGCCACGCCTTCACGCCCGAGGATCTGGTGGCCGTGGGCCGGGATACGGAAAACCTGGTGCTCAGCCGCGCCGTGCGGGCCCACGTGGAACACCGGGTGCTGCTGAACGGCCACAAGACGGTGGTGCTGCGGTAGGGGCGCGCCCGGCCCGTGGCAAAAAAAGTAAGGGGAACCACAGAGACACAGAGGCACGGAGAGGCCGTGCCGGTGGTTATGCTGTTCTCACCACAGAGAACACAGAGGTTCACAGAGAATCCACAGAGGTTTCGCTGCGCGAAGCAGAAAAGGATTACGCGCGCAGCGCGCCTCTACTTCTTCTCTGTGTGATCTCTGTGCATCTCTGTGTGCTCTGCGGTTAAAGGGGCGCTTCAACTGGCACAACCTCTCTGTGCCTCTGTGTCTCTGTGGTTCAACCTTCCATTTTTTACGCCGCCGCTTCCTCCCGCGCCTGGCGGTAGGCCACCAGGTCCTCGATGGACACCACCGGCATGCCGTGGACCCGCCCGAAGGCGATGATCTGCGGCAGGCGGGCCATGGTGCCGTCGGCGTTCATCAACTCGCACAGCACCCCGGCCGGGCCGTGGCCGGCCAGGGTCACCAGGTCGATGGTGGCCTCGGTGTGGCCGCGCCGGGTCAGCACGCCGCCGGGCTGGGCGCGCAGCGGGAACACGTGGCCCGGCCGGGCCAGGTCCTCGGGCCGGGCGCCGGGGGCGGCGGCGGTCTTCACCGTGGTCACCCGGTCGGCGGCCGAAACCCCCGTGGTCACGCCCCGCTTGGCCTCGATGGACACCGTGAAGGCGGTGCCGTTGGTGCAGGTGTTGTCGTCCACCATCTGCGGCAGCTCCAGGCGCCGCAGGGTGGCGTCGGGCAGGCACAGGCAGACGATGCCCGTGCACTCGCGGATCAGCAGGGCCATCTGCTTTTCCGTCAGGGTGTCGACGGCGAAGATGATGTCGCCTTCGTTTTCCCGGTCGGCGTCGTCCACCACCAGGATGCCGCCGCCGGCCCTGAGCGCCGCCACGGCCCGGTCCACCCGCTGCTCGGCATTGCCGAAGGCGTCCAGCAGGGAACGGTCGTCAAGGTCGGTGTCGAGGGTGTCGAAAAGAGTCTGATTCATCGGTGTCACTCCACGTGTGAGCGGCGAACGTGAATCAGGGCGCGTTCGGAAAGCCGCGGACCGCCCCCGCGAGAGGACGGACGCGCGCGAACTGGCAAACCCGCGCGCCAGATGGCACACCGGTTCGTCGGCCCGTTCTCTCCCATCCGGACTGTTACCGTCGGCTCCGGAGTCTCACCGGATCTGCTGGACCCCACCATTCCTTCCGGTCCGGTGGGCGCTCGCGGGCTGCCTTCCGAGGAAGATCACCGCCGGTCGGGAATTTCACCCTGCCCTGAGAACAAGCGCCTTATGGTACATCAGCCAATTCTAATGAACGGCTTGGCGCAGGGTAGGGGACTCCCGGCCGCTTGACAACCCGTTGATTCCGGGGGGCTGATGTCCCATTTCTGAAACCGTTGCAACCTCCCGGAGGACGCCCCGTGCGGTCGTGCGAATCCTGTCCCGGCGGCGTGCTGTGCACGGCGGAAAACCTGTATCCCATGCTGCGGCGGGTCTATGACCTGCACGCCGGCGGGCTGACGGACAAGTTCGACATCCTGGACGCCCTGGACGAGGACGACGAGGCCCTGCTGGACAAGTACAACAACCGCATTACCCGGGACTGCTGGTCCAAGGCGGCGCTGCTGACCCTGGCCGACGTGGTGGCCGAACGGTGCGCCGAAAACCCCGCCGACGTGGCCGCCGTGGTGGCCGACGTGTTCCACCAGGGCAAGAGCGCCTTCCAGGCCTTCCCCTGGCACCTGCCCGACCTGGTGGACCAGGCGCCGGACCTGTACGCCATCATCGCCGTGCGCCTGGACGACGCCCAGTTCGCCGACCCCCTGGGCAAACGGGCCTTCGTGAAGCTGTGCAAGGCGGCCAGCTACGGCTAGCCGTTTTCTTTGTAGATCCGCCGCAGGTTGGCCATCAGGCTGGCCTTTTCCTCGGACGACAGGAAGCCGGCCATGCGGGCCTCGTGCTCGCGGGCCTTGGCCGAGGCCTGTTCCAGCAGCGACCGTCCGGCCGCGGTGATCAGCACCGCGTTGCGCCGCCGGTCCTCGGGCGCCGGTTGGCGCTCGGCCAGGCCGCGCTGCTCGAACACGTCCAGGATCTTCACCATGGCCGACCGCTCCACCGACAGCAGGTCGGCCAGGGCCGCCTGGCTGAGCCCCGGGTTGGCGCCGATCACCACCAGGGTGGAAAACTGGGCCGGGCGCAGGTCCCAGGGCTTCAGGGTCTCGATGATGTCCTGGAACACGTGCAACTGGGCCCGGCGCAGGGTGTAGCCGATCAGGTCGTCCAGGATGCCGAAATCGGCGGCGCCGGAATCCGGGGCGTGGGGCGGGGGCTTTTGGTCGGACATGACCCCAAGGAAACCCGCCCGTCCGCGCCGCGTCAATCCCCGACATGGGAATGTCGCTCATTATAACATTATTAATTTGTTCAAATAATAATTTACATATAAAAAAAGTGTTGAATAAAATAGATTCACAGATATTCTCAGTGCAATTAACACCGACAGCCCGGAACCCGCCGCCATGAGCCTGTTCGACGCCGCCCCCACCCCATCCGCTTCCCGGGTATCCACGCCGCGGGGCCGCCCGGCCGACGAGCCGCCCCTGTCCCGCGAGGCCGAGCCCGAGGCCGAGCCCCTGGCGACCCCGGCCGACGCCGCCGAATACCGGGCCGCCCTGGCCGCCTTCCGGACCGGCGCCTGGCCCCAGGAGCGGTGGACCACCTTCCGCCTGCGCCACGGCGTCTATGCCCAGGCCCAGGCCGACACCTACATGGTGCGGGCCAAGCTGCCGGGCGGGCGCCTGTCCTTCGACCAGGCCCGGGCCGTGGCGGTGGCCAACCGGGACCACTGCGGCGCGGCGGTGCACCTGACCACCCGCCAGGACGTGCAGTTCTACTATCTGACCCTGGACGGCACGGCGGACCTGCTGGCGGCCCTGGCCCGGGGCGGGGTGACCACGCGGGAGGCCTCGGGCAACACCTTCCGTAACGTTTCCACCTGCCCCCTGGCCGCGGTGTGCACGCACGAACACGTGGACGCCGCCCAGGTGGCCGAGCGCCTGGCCACGGCCTGGATCCGCCATCCCCTGACCCAGCACATGCCGCGCAAGTTCAAGACCACCGTGTCCGGCTGCGGCCACGACTGCGGCATGGCCCGCATCGACGACCTGGGCCTGATCGCCACGGTGAAGGAC
>JAGREA010000451.1 GCA_020446745.1 Rhodobacterales bacterium
GCATAGACCACCAGGGTGTCGGCGTCGGGGCCGTTGGTGATCCACATCTTGTTGCCGTTCAGGATGAAGCGGTCGCCCTTCCTTTCGGCCTTGAGGCGCAGGGACACCACGTCGGAGCCCGAGCCGGGCTCGCTCATGGCCAGGGCGCCCACGTGGTGGCCGGAGATCAGCTTGGGCAGGTAGCGCTGCTTCTGCTCCTCGGTGCCGTTGCGGCGGATCTGGTTGACGCACAGGTTGGAATGGGCGCCATAGCTGAGCCCCACCGAGGCCGAGGCGCGGCTCACCTCCTCCATGGCCACCACGTGGTCCAGATAGCCCATGCCGGCGCCGCCGTATTCCTCGCCCACGGTGACGCCCAGGATGCCCAGGTCGCCCATCTTGCGCCACAGGTCGTGGGGGAAATCGTTGGTGCGGTCGATGTCGGCGGCGCGGGGCGCGATCTCGTCATCGGCGAAGCTGCGCACGGAATCGCGCAGCATGTCGGCCGTGTCTCCCAGGTGGAAGTTCAGGGTCGGGTAATCGTTCGGGATCATGGTCTCGCCGCCTCCGTTGGATGAGTGTCGCACTGCCCCGCCCGCCCCTCAAGGCCGGCCGCCGCACCTTAATTGACGTTTACGTTAACGTCAACTTCACTGGCACCGGTTCTGGCCCAGGCCGGGCGACGGAAAATGCGGGGTGGATGTCAGGACCCGTCGTGGGACGGCGGGCGCCAGGCGGTGATCTTCACCGGCCGGCCGGTCTGGGTGCGCCGCACCTTGTCGCCGGCCACCTTGGCCACCGTGGGGGCGGATTCCCCCCGGGCGAAGGACAGGCGCATGGCATCCAGGGGAATCACCGCCCGCTTGCCCTTGGCGTAGGCCCGCTTGTAGGCCGAGGAATTGCGGCAGATGCGGTTCAGGCTGTCCACGGTCATGTGGCCGAATCGGCGCCAGATGCGGTCCAGGAAGGTTTCCACCTCCTCGGGCAGGAACAGGTCCACGTCCAAATCGGGCCGGCCCTTGGACATGGCGACGAACAGGTTGGGCTCAAGGGGCCCCATCTCGTCGGCCACGAAGGTGCCGGGCATCAGGCGCCGGCCCTTGTAGGCCACGGCGAAGAAGGCCTGGGCCAGAAACAGCAGGCGGTGCAGCTTCTGGGGTTGCAGGTACTCGTTGTCGTTCAGGGCCGTGTCGGCGAACCAGTAGGCGACGTCGAAGGCGGAGGAAACGGCGGCGGGCATCGGGCACCTGGCTGTTGGCGACGCGGGGGAACCGTCGGGCGCTTGCCCGGGGGCCGGCACCGATTATAGGCTGCCGTAAGTTCATGAAAAATGTGTTTCCGGGAACCGGCATGGCGGACAAGGCCCCGAAACCCGTAGGACGTCCCCCCCGGCGGCTGCTGGTCCGGCGCCGGCGGACCCTGGTGCTGGAACTGCTGGCGGTGCTGGCGGTGGTCGGCGTGGTGCTGTGGCTGGCCCTGCCGGGCCTGGCCCGGTGGGCGGCCCTGCGCGTCCTGGCCGACCGGGGCCTGGCCGACGCCGACCTGACCATCGAGACCCTGAGCCCCGGCGAACTGGTGGTCACCGGCCTGCGCATCGGCGCCGCCGACCCCCTGACCGTGGGCCGCCTGGCCCTGACCTTCGGCCTGGGCGACCTGCTGGATGGTCGCCTGGAGGGCCTGACGGTGGACAACGTCCGCCTGGGCCTGGCCGTGGCCGAGGACGGCGCCGTCACCCTCCCCGCCCTGGCGCCGCTGTTCACCGACACGGGCGAGGGCGGCCCTCCGCCCCGCCTGGCCGTGGGCCAGATCGTGCTGTCGGCGGTGCGGGTGGAGGCCACGTCCCCCTGGGGCGACCTGGCGGCGGACCTGGACGGCGGCCTGGTCATCGACACCGGCGGCGAAAGCTCCGGCGCCCTCACCCTGGGCGGGCTGGCCAACCACGAGGCCCTGGGGGTGGTGCCCCTTTCGGGCCGCCTGGCCTTCCGCGGCGCCCTGCCGGCCATCGCCTTCCTGGACGCCGACCTGAGCCTGCCGGGTCTGCCCCTGCCCCACCTGACCACCCGCGACCTGCGCCTGACCGCCCGCCTGGCCGACGACGCCCTGGCCGCCGTGCTGGTGCTGGACGCCGACGAGGCGCGCCTGCGGGCCGACCTGAGCGCCCCCCTGGCGGCCCTGGCCGATCCCGTCAACGGGGACCTGTCGGCCAAGGTGACGGGTCAGGTGTTCCAGGCCCCGTGGCCGGACCTGCCCGTGCCCCTGGCCCTGGACCTGACGGCCCAGGCCGCCGCCGGCAGGGCCGACGTGACCGCCGTGCTGACCAACGGCGACAACCGCCTGGACCTGTCCGGCCCCGTGGCCCTGGCGCCGCTGGTGGCGGGCAAGGTGCCGGACCTGGACCTGGCCTACGCCGTGGCCCTGCGCACCGCCCCCGTTCCCGACCTGCCGGTGCCCCTGTCGGCCCGGGGCCGCGCGGCGCTGGCCCAGGACCATCTGCGCCTGGACGCCGATCTGAAGCAGGGGGCCTCCACGGCCCAACTGGCCCTGGACGCCCCCCTGGCCACCCTGCCCGACCGCCTGACCCTGACCGGCGACGTGACCCTGCTGCACCAGGCCCTGCCGGGCCTGCCCGCCCCCCTGACCCTGCGCGGCCAGGCCCTGACGGTGGCCCGCGACGGCGACCGGATCACCCTGGCCGCCACGGCGCCCCTGGCCGTCACCTGGCACGACGCCCCGGCCGTGGCCGCCACCCTGGCGGCCCAGCAGGACGCCTTCGCCGTGGTCCGCCTGAAGGCCGGCGCCTTCGACGGCCTGGACCTGGCCCTGGATGGGCTCGATGTCGAACGGGACGGCCTGGCCGTCCACCTGGCCCGGGGCCGGGGCACGGTCACCGCCGCCGGCCTGGCCCTGGAACGGGCCGTGCTGACCCTGCCCCAGGTGCCGCCGCCGGTCACCCTGTCGGGCACCCTGGACTGGTCCGGCCCGCCCCTGGCCTTCGACCTGACGGCCCGGGCCCTGGACGGCAAGGTGGTGGCCCAGGCCAAGGGCCGCCACCAGGGCACCGCCGGATCGGCCGACGTGACCCTGCATCCGGTCACCTTCCTGCCCGGCCTGCTGCAGCCCAAGGACCTGTCGCCCGAGGGGGCCCAGGTGTCGGACGTGACCGGCGCCGTATCGGCCCAGGGCGCGGTGGCCTGGACGGCCGACGGCGTGACCTCGGACCTGGCGGCGGTCATCGACGACCTGTCCCTGACCCACGACGAAACCAAGGTCACCGGCATCGCCGGGACCCTGCGCCTGTTGCGCCCCTGGCCGCCGGTGACGGCGCCCAAGCAGGTGATCACCGTGCAAAGCGTCGATCCGGGCCAGCCGGCGGGTCCGGTGAAGGCCGTGTTCTCCCTGGCCGCCGACGGCACCGTGGTGCTGGACAACCTGACCACCGATTTCGTGGACGGCCAGGTGCGCACCGGCGGGCTGACCTTCGACCCGGCCCATCCCAAGGCCGACCTGGTGGTGGACGTGGACGGCCTGGGCATCCCGCGCCTGCTGACCCTGGTGGACGTGGCGGGCCTGAACGGCGGCGGCACCCTGGACGGGCGCCTGCCCATCCACCTGGAGGACGGCGGATTCTCGGTGACGAAGGGCGAGATCAAGGCCCGGTCGCCGGGGGTTCTGTCCTACAAGCCGGCCCA
>JAGREA010000452.1 GCA_020446745.1 Rhodobacterales bacterium
AGCCCCGGCCATGTCGACTTCTCGTACGAGGTCAGCCGGTCGCTGGGCGCCTGCGAGGGCTCGCTGCTGGTGGTGGACGCCACCCAGGGGGTCGAGGCCCAGACCCTGGCCAACGCCTACCTGTCCATCGAGAACGACCACGAGATCATCCCGGTGCTGAACAAGATCGACCTGCCGGCGGCCGAGACCGAGCGGGTGAAGCAGCAGATCGAGGACGTGGTGGGCCTGGACACCAGCGAGGCGGTGGAGATTTCCGCCAAGACCGGCCTGGGCGTGCCCGACGTGCTGGAAGCCCTGGTGACCCGCCTGCCGGCCCCCAAGGGCGACGCCACCAAGCCCCTGAAGGCCCTGCTGGTGGATTCCTGGTACGATTCCTACCTGGGCGTGATGATCCTGGTGCGGGTCTACGACGGCCGCCTGCGGCGCGGCATGAAGGTGCGCATGATGTCCACCGGCGCCGTGCACCAGATCGACCAGGTGGGCGTGTTCACCCCCAAGACCACCCGGGTGGACGAACTGGGCCCCGGCGAGATGGGCTTCATCACGGCGTCCATCAAGACCGTGGCCGACACCAACGTGGGCGACACCATCACCACCGACCGGGCGCCCTGCGACGCCCCCCTGCCGGGCTTCAAGCCCAGCGTGCCGGTGGTGTTCTGCTCGCTGTTCCCGTCCGACGCCGGCGACTACGAGGACCTGCGCGAAAGCCTGGCCAAGCTGCGGCTGAACGATTCCAGCTTCGAGTTCGAGCCCGAAACCTCGGCCGCCCTGGGCTTCGGCTTCCGCTGCGGCTTCCTGGGCCTGCTGCACCTGGAAATCGTCCAGGAGCGCCTGGAGCGGGAATTCGACCTGGACCTGATCACCACGGCGCCCAGCGTGGTCTACAAGGTGCACCAGACCGACGGCCAGGAACGCAACCTGCACAACCCGGCCGACATGCCCGACCCGGTGATGATCCGCGAGATCGAGGAACCCTGGATCCGCGCCACCATCATGGTGCCCGACGACTACCTGGGCGCGGTGCTGAGCCTGTGCACGGAACGGCGCGGCGTGCAGCAGGAGCTGACCTACGTGGGCAACCGGGCGGTGGCCATCTACCGCCTGCCCCTGAACGAGGTGGTGTTCGATTTCTACGACCGCCTGAAATCCATCTCGCGGGGCTATGCCAGCTTCGACTACGACATGGACGGCTACGCCCCGGGGGACCTGGTGAAGATCTCGATCCTGGTCAACCAGGAACCGGTGGACGCCCTGGCCTTCCTGTGCCACCGCAGCCAGGCCGACAGCCGGGGCCGCAGCGTGTGCGAGCGCCTGAAGGACCTGATCCCGCGGCAGATGTTCAAGATTCCCATCCAGGCGGCCATCGGCGGCAAGGTGGTGGCGCGGGAAACCATTTCCGCCCTGCGCAAGGACGTGACCGCCAAGTGCTATGGCGGCGACATCACCCGCAAGCGCAAGCTGCTGGAAAAGCAGAAGGCGGGCAAGAAGCGCATGCGCCAGTTCGGCAAGGTGGAAATCCCCCAAAGCGCCTTCATCGCGGCGCTGAAGATGGGCGACCAGTAGCACTCAGCCGGCGGCAATGCTTCGAGACGGGCTCTTCGAGCCCTCCTCAGCATGAAGCCTAACATATTGAAAAACCTCA
>JAGREA010000453.1 GCA_020446745.1 Rhodobacterales bacterium
AGCAGGGCCCCGCTGACCGCGGCCCCAGGCTCGACCAGCAGGCGGGACAGGCCGGCTTCGCCCAGGGCTTGCAGGGCGGGCGCCGGGTCCACGCGCCCCGCCCCGTCAGCGGCCACGGGAATGACCTTCACCCCCAGGTCCTCCAGGGGCCGGCGTTTCATGCCCTCGGGCGCTCCGGCGGTCAAGACCCAGGTGGGAACGGTGGCGGCCGTTCGGGCCAGTTGGCTGTCGGGCGGCAGGCGCAGGCGGCTGTCCAGGACCACCCGCACGGGGGAATGGTCCCCGGCGCCGGGCAGGCGGCAGGTCAGGGCCGGGTCGTCAGCCAGCACGGTGCCGATGCCGGTCAGCACGGCGTCGTTCTCCAGGCGCAGGCGGTGGCCCCGGGCCCGGGCCTGGGGGCCGGTGATCCACTGGCTGTGGCCGGTGGCGGTGGCGATGCGGCCGTCCAGGCTGGTGGCCACCTTCAGGGTGACCAGCGGGCGGCCCCGGGTGACCCGCGACAGGAACCCGGCCGTCACGTCTTCCGCCTCGGCCGCGCCGACGCCCAGGGTGACGGCGATGCCGGCGGCTTCCAGGGCCGCCAGGCCGCGTCCGGAGACCCGGGGGTCGGGATCCTTGATGGCCACCACCACCCGGGCCACGCCGGCGGCGATCAGGGCGTCGCAGCAGGGCGGCGTCTGGCCGTGGTGGCTGCAGGGTTCCAGGGTGACGTAGGCGGTCGCTTCTTTTGCGGCATGGCCGGCCCGGTTCAGGGCCTCGGTCTCGGCATGGGGGCGGCCGCCGGGCTGGGTCCAGCCCCGCCCCACCACCCGGCCATCGCGCACCAGCACGCAGCCCACGGCCGGATTGGGCCACACCCGCCCCAGGCCCCGGCGGGCCAGGGCCAGGGCGGCGGCCATGTGGGTGGCGTCGGCCGGATCAGGGGTTGTGCGCACTCAGGTTGCCTACGAAGTCCTCGAAGTCCTTGGCTTCGCGGAAGTTCCGGTAGACCGAGGCGAACCGGACGTAGGCCACGGGGTCCAACTCGGCCAACTGCTCCATGACCATTTCGCCGATGACCTTGGTGGGGATTTCGTGCTCGCCCAGGGTTTCCAGGCGGCGCTGGATGGAATTGGCGATGCGTTCGATGCGGTCCTCGGGCACCGGCCGCTTGCGCAGCGCGATGTTCAGGGACTTCATCAGCTTGTCGCGGTCGAAGGGCACCCGGTCGCCGTTGGACTTCAGCACCGTCAGTTCGCGCAACTGCACCCGTTCGAACGTGGTGAACCGCGACCCGCAGGCGGGGCAATAGCGCCGCCGGCGGATGGCGGCGTTGTCCTCGGTGGGCCGTGAATCCTTAACCTGGGTATCCTCGTTGCCGCAGAACGGACAGCGCATGGGCGAGACCCTCCCCTCGTCTCAATGGCGATCGGGGCCGGGCCCCGCTCAGGCGTCACCGTAAATGGGAAAGCGCCGGCACAGGTCCTGCACCTGGGCCCGCGCCTGGGCCTCGGCGGCCCCGTTGTCGTCGGGATGGGCGGCCAGGCCGTCCAGCACGTCGGCGATCAGGGTGCCCACCTGGCGGAACTCGGCCGTGCCGAAGCCGCGCGTGGTGCCGGCCGGGGTGCCGACGCGGATGCCCGAGGTGACGGTGGGCTTTTCCGGGTCGAACGGCACGCCGTTCTTGTTGCAGGTCATGTGGGCCCGCTCCAGGCTGGCCTCGGCGTCGCGGCCGGTCAGGCCCTTGGGGCGCAGGTCCACCAGCATCAGGTGGGTGTCGGTGCCGCCGGACACGATGTCCAGGCCCCGGTCCTTCAGCACCTGGGCCAGCACCTTGGCGTTGTCCACCACGGCCTGGGTGTAGGCCCTGTATTCGGGCGTCAGGGCCTCGCCGAAGGCCACGGCCTTGGCGGCGATCACGTGCATCAGCGGCCCGCCCTGCAGGCCCGGGAACACGGCCGAATTGATCTTCTTGCCCAGGGCCTCGTCGTTGGACAGGACCATGCCGCCGCGGGGGCCGCGCAGGGTCTTGTGGGTGGTGGTGGTGACCACGTGGGCGTGGGGCAGCGGGCTGGGATGCGTGCCGCCGGCCACCAGCCCGGCGAAGTGGGCCATGTCGACCATGAAATAGGCGCCCACTGCGTCGGCGATGGCGCGGAACCGTTCGAAATCGATGGTGCGCGGATAGGCCGAGCCGCCGGTGATGATCAGCTTCGGCCGGTGTTCCTGGGCCAGGCGTTCCACCTCGTCGAAGTCGATCAGGTGGGTGTCGGGGCGCACCCCGTACTGCACGGCGTTGAACCACTTGCCCGACTGGGCCGGCGGGGCGCCGTGGGTCAGGTGGCCGCCGGCGGCCAGGGACAGGCCCATGATGGTGTCGCCGGGCTGCAGCAGGGCCATCATCACCGCGCCGTTGGCCTGGGCGCCCGAATGGGGCTGCACGTTGGCGAAGGTGCAATCGAACAGCTTGCAGGCCCGCTCGATGGCCAGGGCCTCGGCCACGTCCACGTACTCGCAGCCGCCGTAGTAGCGCCGCCCCGGATAGCCTTCCGCGTACTTGTTGGTCAGCACCGAGCCCTGGGCCTCCAGCACCGCCTTGGAGACGATGTTTTCCGAGGCGATCAGCTCGATCTGGTCCTGCTCGCGGACCAGTTCGTCCTTCAGGGCAGCCAGCAGGTCCGGGTCGGTCTCGGCCAGGGTCGCGCCGAAGAAGCGGGACTGGACCGGGGTCGGATAGGTGACCGGGTCTTGGGACATCGGGGTATCCTTCGTTGGCCCGCCGGCGGCGGGTGGAAGCGGACGGGTGGCGGCCGGGGGGGAAGGACCGCCGGAAACGGGGTCAGAGCGGACGGGACAGCTTGTCCACCCGGCGCTCGTGGCGACCGCCCTCGAACGGCGTCTCCATGAACACCCGCAGGCAATCGCGCGCCACTTCCGGGCCGATCATGCGGCCGCCGAAGCAGATCACGTTGGCGTCGTTGTGCTCGCGGGCCAGGCGGGCCGCCAGGGCATCGCTCACCAGGGCGGCGCGGATCTCCACATAGCGGTTGGCCGCGATGCTGATGCCGATGCCGCTGCCGCAGATCAGCACGCCGCGCTTGGCCTTGCCGTCGCGCAACGCCGAGGCCACGGCATAGCCGTAGTCGGGGTAGTCGACGGATTCCGGCACGTCGGGACCCAGGTCAAGGACCTCCAGGCCCATGTCCGCCAGGTCCTGTTTCAATTGGTACTTGAGCTCGAATCCAGCGTGATCGCTGGCGATGGCAACGGTATTTGCAGGCATTATTTTTTCCGGATGCTCGAAGTGAGAAGGCTTTGGCGTCTCCTTACCATATGTCGGTCCCGCCTGCCAATGGGCCACCAAGTGTCGATGGGACGGCGCCGGGCCAGGCGGGCCACGGTCCCGCGCCGGTAATGGGGCCCGCTATTTGCCTCGCGGCGGAGCGCAACGATACTTTTCAACGATTCAAGACATTCGCGTTACGGGTGGGTGTTTCGATAATTTTCCCGATATTATCGCAATACGACACCTGGACCGGTTGTGTCACATTGTGAAAGGTCGCTTCCGAAAAACATTACTTTGCCTGCATTCAGTTTGAAGTGATGAATTACTGCATAATTTTTCGGAAGAAATTGACATCATGTCATGGCAAGGCGTAAACTCCGCCACACCCAAATACTCGACATGGATCGTTTTATCATGAGTGAAGAGAATATCGAACAGTTGACCCGCGACGACATCCTGCGCATGGCCGTTGACGTGGTTGCTGCCTATGTGGCCCAGAACAGCGTCCCGGCAGCGGAACTTCCCGACGTCATCCAGACGGTTTACGGCACCCTGGACAACCTGAACGGCGCCCCCGCCGAGGCCCCGGCCGAGCCCCAGAAGCCCGCCGTGCCCGTGCGCCGGTCGGTGGCCGACGACCATATCGTGTGCCTGGAAGACGGCAAGAAGCTGAAAATGCTGAAGCGCCACCTGCGGACCACCTATGACATGACGCCCGAGGAATACCGGGCCAAGTGGAACCTGCCGCCCGACTACCCCATGGTGGCGCCGGCCTATGCCAAGCAGCGTTCGGAATTCGCCAAGAAGATCGGCCTGGGCCGCAAGCCCGACGAGGCGAAGAAGAAGCCCGTCGCCCGCCGGGCGCCGCGCAAGAAATAGACCGACCGGTAGGCCCTACCCCGGCCATCGCCGATCGATGAAGACCAGCGCGCCGCGGCATTCGCCCGGCGCGCTTCTTCTTGGCCAGAAAGTCCTGGCTTCCGTCCCCAGCCCGCCAATAAAAAAACCCCG